>NZ_JNKX01000016.1:0-105567 GCF_000702225.1 Bacteroides sp. Ga6A2
CGGGTCGTAAGGGCTGCGGCCACGCTCCTTGTACAGCTTGCGAAGACCGCTCAAGTCCAAACTGTTAACTACGCTGCTCACAAGACGGACTGGGTCGTCCTGGGCAATGTCCTTGTCGATTCTCTGAGGAAAAAGTATCGTCTGATTTGGAGAATACGGACGAAAGTGGTATCTTTGTTGCATTTTATATTGCATGTTGTAAAGATACGAAAACTTTACGACATAACGAAGCCCTGGCTTGAGAAAGTCGGGGCTTTGATATAAAAAAAGGATGTGCCTATTTTGACACACCCTCAAGGGCTGCGCAGATGTCGATTCTAAGCCTTAAATCCATCGGTTCACGCTACAAAAATTGCCACATCATTCTTTTACGACAAAAATCCTTGCCGTTCGTCACAGAAACTTGCAGATTATCCCAAAACGGTGTGCAAACGCAACATATTCAGGCATCTGCCGCGTCTAACGCTCAGAAAATAGAAACAAGAGAATATGAAAAATGTTATCAATCGCAACTA
Organism: Bacteroides sp. Ga6A2; assembly: GCF_000702225.1. Classification (NCBI taxonomy): domain Bacteria; kingdom Pseudomonadati; phylum Bacteroidota; class Bacteroidia; order Bacteroidales; family Bacteroidaceae; genus Bacteroides; species Bacteroides sp. Ga6A2. The sequence goes on from NZ_JNKX01000016.1 coordinate 516, forward strand.
TGTTTGCACCCTTTTAAGAAAGAAACTTTTGGCAGTCGCACTTATTCTTACGGCTGCATCGGCTCAGGCAAAGAACAAATCGCAAGAGGTGAACGGAAAGATTACCAACACCAAGGGCGAGCCTCTGGCTTTCGTAAACATCTCGCTGCTGTCGTCCGATTCGACCTTCATTCAAGGAACAACGAGCGACATAGAAGGCAAATTCCTTATCCAGTCTCCCGAAGATGGCTGTATCCTAAGGCTTTCGTACGTCGGATTTCAGACTAAATATATCGATGTGAAGGACGCAAACATCGGCACAACTGCCATGAACGACGACGCGCAGACGCTTAGCGAAGTAACCGTAAAGGGTCTGCTTCCGAAAACAAGACTAACGGGCTGCTCCATGCTCACAACCGTTCAGGGCACGGTGCTGGGCAAGTCGGGCACGGCATTAGAGATGCTTCCGAAGATTCCGGGAATGGCGATGAAAGACGACGAGCTGGAGGTGCTTGGCAAGGGCAAGCCTATCTTCTACATCAACGGCAGAAAGATGCAAGATAAGGACGAGCTGAAGCGTCTGCGCTCTGAAGAGATACAGAGCGTTGAGGTAATTACCAATCCGGGCGCACAGTACGATGCCACAGTTTCGGCAGTTGTAAGAATAAAGACGGTGCGCCGAAAGGGCGACGGCTTCGGATTCGACCTCGCTGCGAGCAACAACCAAGACCTCATCTTCGGTTACAGCGACCCTTCGGCAACTGCCAACCTTCACTATCGCCACAACGACATCGAACTCTTCGGACTGCTTAACTACTGGAAGTGGGAAAGCGTTGGCGATATCAATCTTACCGAATCGACCATTCTGAAAGCCGACGGAGGCATAAAAGACATACGTCAAGACATCGACACTCGCTACGACTGGCACGGACAGGGACTGAACTACAACCTCGGCTTTAACTGGCAGATAAACGAAAAGCACTCGCTGGGAATGCGCATAGAACGACACGACAAGTTCAAGACTTACAACGATATGCGATGCAAGACCGACGTTGAGCATCACCGCATAGGCGGAGGACTTCTGTATGCCGAGAGCAACAACTCAACGCAGCGCGAAGACGAACACGTTCCGTACAGCTGGGAGAGCAACGCATACTACAACGGAAAAATAGGCAAGATGGACATCGACTTGAACATCGATTTTATTTCGACTAAGGGAGACAAAGTGAGCCAGATAAACGAGTTGCACGATAGCGGCAGCCGTCAGCAGATGCAGCAGGACAACAGTCAGTCTACAAACCTGTGGGCAGCCAAGCTTGTGTTGAGCTATCCGATACTGAAAGGCATGGTTCAAGCTGGAACAGAGATGAGCTTCGTGAACCGCGCAAGCAACTCGTCTATAACAAACTATCCTCTGCCATCGTCAGACTCTGATGTTGACGAGAAGAACATTGCCGCCTTCGTATCGTACAGCGCAAATCTGAAGGACTTAGGAAACATAAGCGCAGGCGTGAGATACGAACATGTGGGCTTCGACTACACCGACAATCTGTATGCCGACCGCTCAATGTCGCGCAATCAAGACGAGTTCTTCCCTAACCTGTCGTGGTCGAAGCAGTTTGGCAATGTTCAGACAGCCGTTGCCTATTGCATGAAGACCATCCGACCAAACTATAGCTCGCTTGACGACCGCATCGTCTATCTTAACTCATACTCGCTGATACAGGGCGACTCTAAACTGAAAAACGCTACCATGCAGGAGGTTAGCATCAATGCGCGCTGGAAGTGGATAAACCTGTTTGCCGCCTACGAGCGTCGCGACAACACTATTACACAGTTGCCTATGCCATACAACGACGAAGGCATCATGCTTCTGAAACAGAGCAATTTGCAGAACCCAGTACGCAACCTTGCCATCTTCATCTCGGGCAACCCTACATGGGGCATCTACAGTCCATCGTGGACCGTAGGCAGACAAAAGTTCTGGAACACAATGACTTTCGACGACCCTCGCGAGGCTGACGGTAAGGTTGAAGTAAGTTTCAACAAGCCAATTTACTTCATCGACCTCAACAATACTTTCCGTCTGAAACACAGCTGGCAGTTCGAGGCAAACATGAACATCATGACCAAGGGCGACGTGATAAATTTCAGAATGTTATCGCCATCTTACAACCTTCGCTTCGCGGTTCAGAAATGCTGGCTTAAGAACGACGCGCTCTGCCTAAGAGCAAGCATCAGCGATGTGCTGAAACGCAGCGTTCAGGACGTTGCGCAAGACTGCGGCTTCTTCTACGGAATGCAGAAAACCACTCGCAACAATCATCGTCTGGACATCTCGCTGCGATACAGCTTCAACGCATCCAACAGCCATTACAAGGGCACAGGAGCAGGAAAATCTGTTCAGCAGCGCATGGCAAGCAATTGATATCGTTTTTCTTTGATGTGTGTTTGAAAATCCCTTCCCGTTTTTTTATGAAACTGGGAGGGGATTCTCGTAGCACCACGTTCTGCCGAATTTCCGAATTCGACAAGACCTGTGTTTTTCCCAAATTTACGAAAAAACGTCGCAAAATTCTTTTTTTTTAAAAAAAAAGACCTTGATGAATAAAAATTACAAAAAAAAAAATATCTTTGCAAGAAATTATCAAATAAAAAATAGATGAAAAAGACAAGTTTCAGCATATCCTTTGTAGGGGTCTGGGAGAAACCATTAGAGGTATTGCCCAACTTTGACAACAGATTTGCAAAAGATTTGTTCGGGCAGCCATACGACACCTTCTGTGGTTTTACTCCAGAAGGATTTGTCGTAGCTATAGAAAACAAGCCCTTCCCTATGATCGTATTAGGACCGACAAGACTTGTCATAAAGGCAAAAGACAAGGAGTGCCTGCTAAACTATATAGAAGCAATCAAACCTGAGATTGAAAAAAGAGTTTCCGGGCTTCGTTTTTCCTCATTCGGCATCAACAGCGAATATCAATGGACAGAAATTGAAGAAAGTCCAGAAGTATGGTTATGGAAACATTTCATCAACCCAGCACTGCCATGTTCTTTGCAAATGTGCAGCAAGCTGAATTTGAGAATAGGAATTGATGAAACCCAGATGGCGAATGTTGAGATTGAGCCACGTCGCGGCATCAGAGACGGCATATTTGCCAACATCAACCACCATCACAATCAAATACTGAACGGATTGCCAACACGGGAAGAGGCCGAAACCCTTATAGATGACTCGACCCGCACCATAGAGGAAAAAATCGTATTAAAACTGATTGAAAATGACAAACGGTAAGGAACAGAACACAATGACAAGCAGCAGCCAGAACTCATTTTTGATGGTTGCCGCCTTAGCAGGGGCATTGTCAATGACAACAGCCTCCGCCTATGCACGCGAAGAGCAGGTTCTTGCCAGCGTCGCAACAGAACAGACTTACGATTATTCTGCCACGTATGTGCAAGAGACCCGTTATACGAACCCTGACAAGAAGAGCTTTCGTGAGCGTTATGCCCAAATGGCAAAATCTGAATGGTTCAAGAGGACTTATGAGAACAAGAGTGTCGGTGAGATTATAGAAGTGGACTATTGACATGCAGTGGGTTATTGACGCAAAAGAAAACATCACGCAGGGAAGCATCGTAGATGGTGTAGATTGGGGCAAAGGCGAGAACAATCCCGTATTGAGCATCGTCTTGTCAAACGCCTGTGATTTTGAGCACGACAAACTGGGATTCCTAATTGTCGCAGCGCTCATCCCCGCCAAGGAAACCTTGATGGCAACCAAGGAATACAAGGCAAAGGTGGCAAGCGCCGACGAAGGGAATGGGCTGTCAAGGAAATCGTGGGATTCGTTTGTCGATTATCTGAAGACCTTCATTCACAACAAGAATGTAAGCCGATACTTCTTCCTTGACCCGAATCCAGTCATCGATGCACCGCTGCTGCTTGTCGATTTCCAGCAAATACGCTCACTGGACGTGGACACAATGGAGAATCTGACCAATGAGGGACAACTAGACCATCCACATGTTGAAAAGATGATGTCGCAATTTGTGTGCTATACAGGAAGAGTTCCAACGGACAGAGTGGAAGAACTCCAGGAAGCCAACTATCTGAAAGAGCTTCGAGGAGATTATCACAAAGCATAAAAAAACGAGGGTATGCCGAACCAAAAGGTACACCCTCGTTTAGATATTAATACAACACAAAAAACAAGCCATTCTTCACGAGGAGGCACGCAAAAATGAAAAAGCACTTCTTATCCTGAACTGAGATATCACTCGCAGGGACTTGCACCCAGCAACCTCGACTTTTCATCATACTGCGCCGATGATGCCCCATGACATCGGTCGCAAGACTGTGTTAGTCAATGGCAGCCTCCGTTCCGTCGGTAGTATGCCATTCTGCCTCGTAGCCCTTAACAACTATTTCGGGACAAACAGGTACGTGTTTTATCCAGCCAATAGCATTTCGCACATACGCACCTTTGGCACACAGCGGAAACGCCGCTATTCCGCTGCCTTCCACATCAACAATGCAAATGCTTACGTAGTATTTCTGCTTGGCTTTGAGCCTGATGTATTCCGACAAAGAGACAGTCTTTTTCTGCCCGTTGTCTGCCGGCGATATTTTAAGATAGATGGGGCGGTTTAGTATGTTCTCGAATTTTTCGCCATCCATCTTATACACGTTGAAACTGATGGTACACGACTGAAAGGTACACTTCTTTACACCCAGTTGAATGTCGGAAAGAACGCAGTCCTTGCTGTTGCTGAATGACGGTCCTATCTCCGAGTGCTTGTTACTGTTTAAATCGCCCCTCTCCACGCAGTCGCCGACGGTTATCCACGACTTTCCCGAGAGCGTGATTTTCTTGTTCTTCTTGCCCACCACAACCTCGGCAAGCTGAACAACCTTGTCCTTCATAACCACCTCTACCTCGCCGCTGCCGTAACTTGAAAACGGCACTACGGCGGTCTGATAAGAGACGTGCATAAACACCAGATTGCCCTTCCGCCCTTGCGGAACGGTAATGCTGAATTTTCCGTCGGAATCTGAAACCACGCCGATGCTGTCGTTCTCAAGACCGATGGTTACATACTCAACGCCTTTTCCGCGTTCGTTCACGATTCTGCCCTTAACCTTTGTCTGAGCCAATGCCGCGGACACAATAAGGGCAAGCAAAAGATTTGTAATGATGATTTTTTTCATATAAAAATGTTTAGGTTACGATGGCAAAAATACGAAAATTTCTGATTCGGGCTACCTTTTCGCTTCTTTTTTCGCGCATAGAGTCTAACCGCCTTCAAATCCGACTGTTACAAGCGGCAAGCCACTTCCATTCGTCACAAAATCCAACCGTCTGTCCCAGAAACTTGTAAAAGCCGATGCCGATGCGTATCTTTGCCGTCAGAAAAATCGAGCAAACCAAAAATTTAAATATTTGACACAATGACTAAAGAAGAAATCTTAAAGATGCTGAACGCACATCCTGTAATGTACGTTGCAACCAACGACAACGGTCAGCCACGCGTGCGCGGCATTCTGATGTACAAGGCAGACGACAGCGGAATTGTGTTCCACACCGGAACGACAAAGGATTTTTACCGCCAGCTTGTTGCCGACCCTCGCGCCGAGGTGTGCTTTGCCTGCGGAAAATATCAGGTTAGGGTTGAGGGCAAGTTCGAACTTGTTGAGGACATGGCTCTGAAGGAGGAAATAGTAAACCACCCATCGCGCAAGTTCTTGCAGCCTTGGAGAGAGCAGCAGGGCGACGAGGCTTTCTTCAACTTCCTGAAGGTGTTCCGCATGACTCACGGAAAGGCTCACGTTTGGTGCATCGAGGACAACTTCAAGCCAAAAGAATACGTTATTTTGTAAATAGCATCTAACTGAAAACATCGACATAAAATCAATCCCTATATTTTTTCATTCTACACAAAACAAAAACACAAACTCGGGAGAGTTATTGAAGAAACACGACAGCCTTTTTGCTTTATGAAATGATTTTCAGAAAGACGCAGAAAACGTCTCCGCTTAATAACCGTAGGTTGGAACGACCTGCGGAATAAGCGTCATAAACAGAAGCACCACGTTTTGCCGAATTTCCGCGCTCGACCTATGGTCGCTTGCTACCAAAGGGACGCAAGAATTCCCATTGTCGCAGAGCGACAAAAGTATTTGTTATTGCGCAACACAATTTTTTCAGCGGTGGGAATTACAAATTCCCGATTTTTCTCTCAGCCGAATTCGGAAATTCGGCTGAACGGGAGAACGACAGACGAGCATTTAGGCAACGCCATTTATTGCGATTTTTATAATTTTGTTTCTTTTCATATCGATATCTAATTCGAAAAAGCAAGTTCCCCCATCAAGCACAGTGGTTATTTCACAACGTTCTATTGCTAAATCAAAAAGCCCACATTGGAAAGTAATACAAAGAATATAATCACCGTTAGGAGATATTTCACCCCAATATTGACGTTTATACTTTTTTAGTCTCCTTTTTTTTACTGCATCTCTTTTCAAAAAAAATCTTCTGCTCTCCCCTACTATTGTGTCGGCATTTTCATGTATCATTTGTTCTGCTTTTTTCACATCTTCAACTGAAGGCGTAAAACGATTATCTCCCGGAGGAAAGCCACAGAAAGAACATTCTTTCGAAAATATGTATCCCTCAAAATGTTTCTCTTTTATATGCTCTACATGTTGCGGATATACCACACCGCAACACATCAACATAATAAACAGAATTGCTTCTCTCATAGTTTTTGTTTAATAATTTATGGGGTTATTATCTTTTATAAGCATTGGAGGAATTCCTCGTTTCCACTCTTGTGAGATATGGACCATTCAATTCTTCACAGAACCAAACATCATCTATGCCATTTTCCAGTTCCTTTCCAACAGCAACGCCATGAAACTCCATCGACAAATTACATGGTTGGATAATTTTGTACTCTCTTTCAAAATCTCCAAAAACAGATTGTAATGAAACTTCAAACCGCATACCTTTTGTCAGTTTCTTGCCGCGTTTATTTTTTTTGTCATAGTAGCTGACAATTTTGAATATGGAATCATTCCTATTCGCATATATCACATAAACGTCATTCTTCAGTTTCTTCACTTTCTTGACTGTAAAAGATGATTCAGAAGAATTTACAATTTGCTTGTTTTCAACAATCTTACTTTCACAGTATTCTTCATCTTCTATGGCAAACACCTCTTCAACATATTTTCCCCATTCCCTTTTGTAAAGCTCTATGCTTTCCTTTGGGACAAGCAGACGTACTCCTTGCAGATATATTGGTTCAAAATGGTCTCCACTTAAACTTCTGCCCCTATGAAATGCAAATTCGCGAATTTGGGGTTCGGTTAATCTTGTGTATATCACATAGTCACCAGCATTTCCACAAAATCGTCCGTCTGTTACAACGCCTTCTTGAGCATGGATGCCAAGACATAAGAGCATCATGCATAAAACAAATACATTTCTCATTGGTCTATGGATTATTTCTGAAGTCTATTTTTTTCTATCCATTCAGACATGTTAATAGAACGCAAGGATTTGTATAAATCTTTAGAAAAATACCATTTATCGCCTAAACATAGGTTTCCGTCGGGATACGATTTTAAGACTGTTGAACTATCATTCTTAAATACAATAGTTGTTCTCGTATAAACTTTATCTTCTGTAGATTTACAAACGTCTTCTTTCCTTTCTGCCGAATTCAATAAGTTTATTATCTTTTTAATCTTATTCTCGTCAACAATTTCACTACTCACTTTTTTCAAAATAGGAGAACATTCCGCTTGAAATCTATCCAGAACTTCAAGTCTAATCACTTCTTCTGAAATTGTTTGTGCATTTGATAAAAGCAAATGTTCGTTAATCTTATGGCTAACCGATATTGTTTGAGCATCTTCGAGTTTAAAAGATTTCCCAACTTGCTCAGACTTGATAATCTTAAAGCTTACGACAAAAACATCTTTATCCAATGTCATTTCCGGGTACCCAATAAAAAAATCGGCTTTTGACTTGTATTCTGACAATTTCTTTCCATATGGTACACATGGGATATCTTCAGCCTCAGTCAAGTATAACATGCCATCACAATTGTCTGCAATTCTGTAAATTGACATACTCTTTCCGTTTGCTTTATTCTTGATTGCGTCTATAGCTTTCAGAAAACATTGCTTCGCAATTTTATCCACAGAAGACTCACTTCTGAATTCAAGGCTTGGAGCATAGCCTTTAGAAATATTCCATTTGTTATTAAACTTATCGTAAGTAAACAACGAAATGTAGCTATATCCATAGCAGAATCCCTTATTATCTATCCCTAAATCATGATTTATAATGTATATGGAATCTTCAGAAAAATATACAGATGGATAATCAATACAATATTTCCCTGAGAACTTTTTATGCTTTTCTGCATAATATGTTTTGTACAACTTTCCTTTTTTCCGTTTAGCTATAGTGTAGCTGCCATTATAGTTAAGATAATTTCTGTTTTTGAAAAAAATCAGTTTATTGTCAGGGTCTTTATGTTTACAAAATTCAACATACGCTGTGTCCAGCATCGCATAAAAATCCTGGCAATAAGCGAACTGACAAAAAAGAATCAGTCCAAACATAAGATATATTCTTTTCATTATACTATTTGACATATTTTTCTGATATTAAATTATTTAAATGGTTTTCTACTTCAAAGGCAATATTGCTTTAACTCCCACACATTCTGCCGATTTTCTCCGCATTCGACCTATGGTTGCTTGCCATTATGCAAGAATTCCCTTTGTCGTAATGCGACAAAAATAACAACTTTTTTATTCCTACGCAACACAAAGCCTTGTTATTTTTCAACTATGTATTTTCAAAATTCCAATTCTGAATTACGCAAGAAATCCATTCCCCTTCGGGATGCGTTCGGGTTTCGTTCGGGATTTTACAAACGACTGGCAGCTTATTTTGAGGGGACAATCAGTCAATAATTGAAGCAAATTTTGAAAGTCCTTAGAGCGATTTTTTCAATTTTCAAGTTAATCATCACCTACCTTGGATAGACCTTTGACATTCCTTGGATGTTGCTTTGATGTATCTTGGATGTATCTTGGACGTACCTTGCCACAATTTTGTATTCACCAAAAGACTAAAAGATGTACTTTTTCTATGGTTTTGTACAACAACATTCTGCATCATTTATTTTTCCGCATATTTTTTCAGATTATTCGCCATTTCAGGATAAGATACGTATGCAGAATATAACAAAAACATCGGCACGTCAGTCTTTTTTCATATCTTTGCCAAAGAGACGTGTGCCACACGGCACAGCCTCATCAAACACCATTCTACGATGTCAGAAAACTGGACTGTTTATGCCGACTGGAATCCGTGGCACGGATGCACAAAAATCAGCCCCGGATGCAAATATTGCTACGTTTACCGTCAGGACGAGATGTACGGCAGCGACATCTCGAGCAGCGAATGCCGAAAGACGGGCAACTTCAATCTGCCTATAAAGCGCAGGCGCGACAAATCGTGGAAGATTGAGAGCGGAAAGATTGTGTTCACCTGCTTCACGTCCGACTTTCTGCTGAAAGATGCCGATGAGTGGCGCCCCGAATGCTGGCAGATGATTAGGCAGCGGAGCGACCTCTGGTTCTTCTTTTTCACCAAACGGATTGACAGGTTTATGGAGTGCATTCCCGACGACTGGGGCGACGGCTACGACAACGTGATTGTGGGCTGCACGGTAGAGAATCAGGCGATGGCTGATTACCGCCTGCCCATATTCCGCTCGCTGCCCATAAAGCACAAGAGCATAATTGTTGCGCCAATGCTCACCGCCATCAACCTTGAACAATACCTCGACAAAACGATTGACGAGGTGGCGGTTGGCGGAGAGTCGGGACTTGATGCCCGCCCGTGCCACTACGACTGGATTCTCGACCTCAGAGAGCAATGCATAGCCAAAGATGTTGCCTTCCGCTTTCATCAGACGGGCGCACGGTTCGTTAAGGACGGAAAGATGTTCCGCGTGCCGAGGCGGTTTCAGCTGAGTCAGGCGCACAAGGCTAATATCGACTTCAAGATAGGCGAATATCTTGTGCCAGAAACGGTTAAGTTTGAATGGAAAGAAAGCGATTATCACGACTAAAACACAAAAATATGAAAGAAATACTCGATTTTTACCTGCAACTGTCGCAGAATAACAACAAGCCTTGGTTCGATGCTCATCGAGCCGAATACGAGGTTATCAAGAAGAAGACTACCGCCCTTGCCGAAGAGTTTATAAAGGGCGTCGCCCTGTTCGACCCACGATGCAAGAACCTTCAGCCAAAGGACTGCACCTATCGCATAAACCGCGACATACGCTTCTCGCCCGACAAGCGGCCGTACAAAGACTGGCTCGGCATATATGTGTGCCCGGGCGGAAAGAAATCGGGCATGGCGGGATATTACATTCACTTTGAGCCGGCAACAGACACTTATCTTATGTGCGGCGGTCTGTACAACCCAACAAAAGAGGTTCTGAAGAGCATCCGCGAGCAGATAATGCTCGAGCCCGATGCGTTTCACAAGGCGGTGCAGTCGTGCGGAAAGGACTTCGCCCTTAACTGGGACAACGCCCTGAAGCGTTTCCCCGTAGGATTTGGCGCAGACGACAAGCACAGCGAGTACTACCGACTTAAATCATTCGAAATCACGCAGTTCGTAACAAAGAAGGATGTTCTCGGCAAAGACTATCTGCCAAACACTCTCGCCCAACTAAAAAAATGCCACGAGTTTAACGAGCTGCTGAACAAATGTGCCGATTTTGTTCGCTAAACTGTTAAAGAATGTTAAAAACTTCGCGAAAGTCTTGACTCGTCCCTTAGGTCATGCCATAACTTTGCAAATGCTTAGGCAAAAGAAAAAAATCGTACGATAATGAGTAAAACAAAGTTAAAAATCGGAGAGTTCTCGCAGATGATGCAGATAACCGTAAAGACGCTGCGCTTTTACGAGCAGAAAGGTCTGCTGATGCCCGATGAGGTGGACGAATGGACGGGCTACCGCTACTACTCCATAAGTCAGATGCAGAAACTGAGGGCGATTCGCGACCTTCAGCAACTAGGCTTCTCGCTCGACGAGATAAAGGACTTGTACGAAGACGACTCGCACGTTCCGGGAGCCGACCAGCTTGCCGAGAAGATAAGGCAGACCGAAATAGCCCTACGGCAACTCGTTGCGCGTCGCGACCGCCTGCTCGAATGGCAGAACTCTCGCAAACAAATCGACACAATGAAGAAAATAAGCATTCAGTCATTGCCCGAGATTATCGTGGCAAGCCATCGCGAAGTAATACCGAATTTTGATGCCATAGGACCAATGTGCTACGAGAAAATCGGTCCCGAGATGCAGCGTCTGGGCTGCAAATGTCCGCTGCCCGGCTACTGCTTTACCATTGAGCACAACAAGGAATTCTCGCCAACCAACATAGACATTGAGTATTGTGAACAGGTTGAGGAAATGGGCACCGACAGCAACATCATCAAGTTCAAACGTCTGCCAGCCGTGCCGAAGGCTCTGTGCATCAAGCACATCGGCGCATACGAAAAGTTCTACGACTCGTTTATCGAGGCCTTCCGCTACATCGAGGAAAACGGCTACAAGATAGCCGGTCAGCATCGCACAAGTTATATTGACGGTCCGTGGAATCAGGAAGACCCTGAGAAATGGCTGTCGGTAATTCAGATTCCGATAGAATAATTCACAAAGAGGGGCTGTCTGTTCGGCAGTCCCTTAAAAATCAGCAAATTATGCCATTCGATTTCAAAAAGGAATACAAAGAGCTTTATCTTCCAAAACAGAAGCCTGCGTTTGTTGATGTGCCGCCGGCAAACTACATTGCCGTACGTGGCGAGGGCAACCCCAACGACGAAAATGGCGCATACACAAACGCTGTGCAGATTCTTTACAGCATTGCCTACACCATTAAGATGAGCAAGAAGGGCGACCACCGCATCGAGGGCTATTTCGACTTTGTTGTTCCGCCGCTCGAAGGCTTGTGGTGGGAAGAGGTTGACGGAAAGGCTGCCGAAGGATTCTCGTACACCGACAAGTCACGCCTGCATTGGATTAGCCTCATCCGCCTGCCCCATTTCGTAACAAAATCGGAATTTGAATGGGCGGTGGCAGAAGCTTCTCGAAAGAAGAAAACAGACTGCTCAAAGGCTGAGTTTCTGACGCTGCAAGAAGGACGTTGCGCACAGATAATGCACATAGGCTGTTACGACGACGAGCCTGCAACCATCGGACTTCTGAAAGAGTTTATCGAGCAGAACAACTGCACCTCCGACATCGACAACACAACCCGTTTTCATCACGAAATCTATCTTTCCGACCCTCGCAAAACCGAGGCTTCAAAATGCAAAACGGTTATACGCTATCCGGTTAAGTAGAAAACATTTAGGTTGATTCCGCGAAAGGCATCAACCTTTTTTTTAAAACCCCAAGCCTTAGCCGCCCCCCATAATCCCCCAAAAACAATTATGAATTCTGAATTGTCAATTGTGAATTGTCCATTGTCCATTGTCAATTCTGAATTATGAATTATGAATTGTGAATTGCCTCTTGTTTTTCTCAGAATAAATTTCTACCTTGCACGTCGATTTTTAATTTAATACCAATACAGAAAAATGAAGAAAATTGTAACTATCTTACTTTCGTTATGGGCTTTTACTACGCTTTCGACAGCGCAGCCCTTGGTTAAGACGCACGTCGAAACAGGCGACATCGAGGGCGTAGCAGAAAACGGACTCGGCGTTTACAAAGCCATTCCATATGCAGCACCGCCGGTTGGCGACCTCCGCTGGAAAGACCCTCAGCCGGCAAAGCCATGGCAGGGCGTTCTGAAAACTGACAAGTTCGGACCGTGGCCGCCTCAGCCCGAACGCCCGGGACTAACCCGCGACATGATGAGCGAGGACTGCCTTTATCTGGGAATCGCCACTCCAGCCACATCTGTCAACGACAATCTGCCTGTAATGGTGTGGATTCACGGCGGCGGATTCAGAACCGAGCACTATGGCGGCGACCTATGGCAGCATCTGGCAAAGCGCGGCGTTGTGGTTGTGAGTGTTGAATATCGCACCGGCGCACTCGGATTTATGGCTCATCCCGAACTTGCCAAGGAGTCGAAGAACGGACATTCGGGCAACTACGGGCTCCTCGACCAGATTTTCGCACTTCAGTGGGTGCAGAGAAACATCAAGAACTTCGGCGGAAATCCTTCTAAGGTTACTATCTTCGGCGAGAGTGCCGGCGCCATCAGTTGCAGCATTCTGTGCGCCTCTCCGCTTACAAAAGGACTCTTCTGCGGCGTTATAAGCCACAGCGGAGGCTCGTTTGCGCCTTGGGACGACAGCAACCGCTCTATGCTAACCGGCGCATCTCAGAAGGGCGCAGAGCAGCACGGCGTTGCCTTCTTGAAGCATCTTAACAAAAAGTCAATCAAGCAGATGCGAAAGATGAGCGCGTACGACCTAACGAAAGGCGACTTGGGCTTCGACGGATTCTGGCCTTGCGTTGACGGCTACGTAATCGCTGACGACCAGTACCGCCTCTACGAACAGGGCAAATACAACGACGTTCCGGTTATCGTGATGACAAACAGCGACGAGGGCGCACTCTTCTCTCCGCCAACCATCACGCTCGAGCAGTACAAGCAGATGGGCACAGCCATGCTGGGCGAGTTTGCCGAAGAGGCATACAAATACTATCCTGCAAACAACAACGACGACGCTTTCCACTCGTTTGGCGATGCCTTCCGCGACCTTGGCTTTGCATGGCCGTCATACGCTTGGGCTAAACTCCAGAACCAGAATGGAAAGTCGCCTGCTTACTCGGCATTCTTGGCGCAGCCATCGCAGCGCAGTTTCTCGCCCGACCCTCGCCGTCGCGGCGTTGCCCATGCCGATGACATTCTGTATCTTAACGGCGAATTCCTTACTCAGCCCGAGAAATATCCGCACGAGGCGGCAGTTTCGGAAATCATACAGCAATATTGGATTAATTTTGCAAAGACCGGAAATCCTAACGGCAAGGGACTGCCTTACTGGCCTGCGTTCGACGAGAGCAAGCCAACAACGATGCAGTTCAGTTACGGAGCATCGCTCGTTACGCTGCCAAATGCCGACCAAATTCACTTTGTAGACCGTATGTACAAGGTAGTTCGCGAGAAGACTGAAGCGAAGAGGAAATAAAAACGCATCGTTCTAAAGATACGAGCATAAAAAAAGACCGCCACTGAAGTTGTGACGGTCTTTTTTCACAAATTAAGTTGATGCAATATTTTCAGAAAGACAATGGATAATAAATCCAATTTATTTTGGGATTAGCAACATTTTTTCCTTGAATATTTACCACTCCCATTTTGTCATAATCACTAACAATAATTACACCTAAACTCTCGTGTATCGAAACAGAACTATACTCAGGCTTGATTATTACCTTGCCAGTTTTGTCTATGCAACCACATTCTTCATTTTTATATACACTTACAATGTTACTATAACTCCATAATTCTACATCATCAAACTGTGGTTTGGCGATAATCTTACCTGTTCTATCTATATAACCCCATTTATCATTAATACAGACAGCAGCAAAACTTTCGGATTGAAAATCTAATGCCATATCAAACTGAGGTTTTATCATAAAATTTCCAACAGAATCAATATACCCCCATTTACCATTTACTTGTACCGGGCACAATTTACTTTTTAAGAAATGTCTAACATATTCATACTGGGGCTCTATTACAAACTTACCTGACGAGTCTATAAAACCCCATTTTCCATTCAATTCTACACCTGCCAAACCGTTGTCTTCAAAAGAGGTTGCAAAGTCAAACTGAGGCTCAATTACCCAATTCCCCGTTGCATTGATATAGCCCCACTTCTTGTTCAACTTAACGGCAGCCAAACCGTTGGATGAGAAGTCAAATATTTCGTCATACTGAGGTTCGACAACAAGCTTTCCCGTTGCATCGATTAAGCCCCACTTGCCGTCAATCCTAACTCCAGCCAACGCATTGTCTTTAAAAGAATTTGCAAAGTCAAACTGCGGCTCGATGACCTTTTTGCCTGTTGCATCGATATAGCCCCACTTGTCGTTCAACTTAACATCAGCCAAACCATTGGATGAGAAATCCCAAATATCGTCATACCGAGGTTCGACTACAAGCTTTCCCGTTGCATCAATGCAGCCCCACTTCTCATTTAATCTGATATTTGCCAAACCGTTATCTTGAAAATATTCGACCATTTCAAACTGAGGCTTAATAACAATCTTGCCAGATTTGTCAATAAATCCTTTTTCTCCGTCTAATTCGATTTCTGCCAAGCCATTGTCTTGAAAGAAACCAGCATAGCCAAACTTCGGACTTATACACCAACTGCCGTTTCTGTCTACATATCCCCATTTTTCATTGACCTGAACAGGAATTAGTACCTTGTCTTCATTATCGCTCGTACAGGCTGAGAAACTGAATAGCAGCCCCAACAAACTTGCCAATAATAAAATTGCTTTCATCTGATATTCCGAATTTGTGTTGTTTTTATTTCTGCAAAGCCCTCTTTATCTCTACGGTATTGGCGAGCAGTACAAGGCTATCGCATTACTAATACAAGCCAACTCTGTCAAACTGGGGCTTGGCTATATAAGCTCCTTTTTTATCTATTATTCCCCATTTTCTGCGAAAGACAAAGCATTATCAAATTGAGGCTGGATAACCATCTTGCCGGTTGCATCGATATAGCCCCACTTGTCGTTCAACTTAACAGCAGCCAAACCGTTGGGAGAAAATTTACGAGCAAGGTCAAATTGAGGCTCGATGACCATCTTACCTGTTTTATCAATATAACCAAATTTGCCATCCTGCCTAACGACTGCCAAACCTATAGAAGAAAAACGGAAAAAGAGACTTTCATTCTTTGGTTCAATAACAAAATTACCTGTTTTGTCAATAATACCCCCCTTGCCATTTAATACAACCATTGCCATGCCATCTCGCCCAAAAAACGACATAAAATCAAACTTGGGCTCTACAACAACTCTACCTTTTGTATCAATAAATCCATATTTACCATTTAATTTAATGATAGCAAAATCATTATAAAATTCTTTTATATCGTCATACTGGGGTTTAACAACCATCATTCCTTTTTCATTGATAAGTCCATATTTGCGATTTAGTCTGACGACTGCCATATCATTTGATTGAAAATCTGTGATATTATCAAACTGGGGTTTAACAACTATTTTTCCTCTTTTATCTATAAAACCATATTTACCATTTACTTCGACACACGCCAAACCATTTTGAGAAAATTCATAAGCAGCATCAAACTGCGGCTTGATGATAACTTTTCCGGTTGTATCAATATACCCACACTTACCATTCTGCCTAACAGTTGCTAAGCCTATAGATGAAAAATTCGAAGCGCTATCAAACTTAGGTTCGATGACAACATTACCGTTCTTATCTATAAATCCACATTTATCATTTAATACAACTAAGGTCAAAACATTTTTTGCTGAATATCCGTATATTCTATCAAACTTAGGTTCGACAAGAATATTGCCATTTAAATCAATAATTCCACATTTAGCATTCTGCCAAACTTCAAGAAAAAAATTACTTATATAGAAACGGTCAATATAATCAAAACGAGGTTCTACAACAAACTTGCCGTTATCATTTATAAATCCCCATTTGTGATTCTCTTCAACAATTGCTAAAACATCGTATGCGGAGCTATAAATAAATTTAACGCCATCAAACCTTGGCTGTACGACAAACCTACCAGAAGTATCGATACATCCATATTTGCCATTTGATAGAACAACTGTTATACCCTTTGATTTAAAGGCGTAAGCACTATCAAACTGCGGCTCGATGACCATTTTGCCTGTTGCATCGACATAGCCCCACTTACCATTCAACTTAACAGCAGCCAAACCGCAGGACTTACTTTTGCTCTCATTGTCACCACTCTGAGCAAAGATGCCGACTGTGGCAAACAGGAAACTGATTAACAAGAGTTTTACTTTCATTTTAATGTTATTTATTCACGCTTTTGCAAATATACAGATTTTCTGGTCGTAAACAAAAAACATCGGCATTACTAATACAAGCCAACTCTGTCAAACTGGGGCTTGGCTATATAAGCTCCTTTTTTATCTATTATTCCCCATTTTCCACCATCCTTGGCAAATAATATGTCTCTGTATATTTCAATTCCTTCGAACCTTGGTTTTACCACGATTTTTCCTTTGCTGTCAATCACTCCGTATTTGCCGTTCTGGATTACAGCCGCCAAGCCATTTTCTGCGAAAGACAAAGCATTACCAAATTGAGGCAGGATAACCATCTTGCCAGTTGCATCGATATAGCCCCACTTGCCATTCAAGCTAACAGCTGCCAGACCATTGGATGAGAAATCGCAAGCATTGTCGAACTGAGGAGCGACTACAAATTTTCCAGATGTATCAACAACTCCCCATTTCTCATCTAACTGAACAACGCACAATCCGTTGGCAGAGAAATCGTAAGCTCCATCATACCGCGGACTGATAACCATCTTACCGGTTCTGTCGATAAAGCCCCATTTATCCTCGTTAAGCTGTACGCGAGCCAATCCTTTGCCCATAAAAGCACCAGCCCTGCCAAACTGCGGTTTGATGCCCCATTTGCCAGATTCCTGAATATATCCAATTTCGTCATCAACCTCGGCAACAGCCAAACCTTCGGCATCGAAACTCCATGCTCTGTCATACTGCAAACCGATAAACATTTCGCCACTTGCGTCGATATAGCCCCACTTGCCGTTTAAACAAACTGCCGCCAAGCCGTTGGATGAAAAATCGCAAGCATTGTCATACATTGGATCGACAATAATACTGCCAGTTTGTGCAAAATATCCCCATTTGCCGTCTATCTTAACACGAGCAAGACCATTAGACGAAAAACTTGCGACCTCTTCGAACCACGGTTCGATAACCATTTTGCCCGACTTGTCTATATATCCGTACTTATCGTTTACCTTGACACGTGCCCAGTCATTTTCTTCGAAATTAAACGCATCGTCAAACTGTGGCTTGATAACCATCTTGCCGGTTTTGTCAATATATCCCCACTTGCCGGCAACCTCTACGGAGATTAACTGATTCTCTTCGCTGTTGTTTTGTGCGACAGAGTAGTTTACCAACGAAAGCAACAAACAGAATAGTAAAAATTTAACCCTCATATAACATTATTTTTTTGATATTCTACTTCTGCAAAGCCTTTTTAATCTCTACGGTATTGGCACGCGAAACAGGTATAAGTTTGTCTATTCCAAGCATTTGCAGTTGATAGTTGCCCGATGTTCGCGACGTAAGCGAAACGGCATAGTTTATGTTGATGATATAGGCGCGGTGGCACGAAATAAGATAGTCGACCTCTGCCAGCTGCTCGCGCAACTGCTTCATGGTTGTGCGAATGATGTGGTGAAGCCTCTCGCCCTCGTGCAAATACCATATATCAGCATAGTTAGAGAGCGATTCGATATACAGAATCTCCTTTGGCGATACTTCGAACAAATCGTTCACGGCATTACCCTTAATAGCGCAAACCGAATTTTCGGCATCCTCGTCACCATCTTCCTCCGAAGATACCGAAACAGGCTCATCGCTCTCCGCCTCGTCCCGACTGGCGCGCTGCTCAAGAAGGGCGTTTATGGCTCTAACCTCCTCGAGTTCCTGACGGAGGCGGCTGTTTCGGTGATAATAAATGTCGTACACGGCAATGAGAAGCGTTACCAGCAGAACCCACAAGCACATTTGCAGAAAGCAGCAGAGGTCGAGCGCATTAGGGTCGCCGCCATTCATCTGCCCCGTCCACAGCACCTTGCAACTGCCAAAGTAGAAGTACGAATTGAAGGTTACCGCCATGGCCGAAAACAGAGGCATATGCAAGAGATAGCGCGTAAAGATGCGCCACTTGGTGCTTTTTATCAGCACAGTTATGAACTGAACTATAACCATGGCAACAAACTCGATAACGGCAAGTCCGAACAAAAGAACGAGGCGTCTGTCGGCCTTGTCAATCTCGAACGGCTGAAGCACTCCGAGGATAAACAAAACGGCAAAACTGTATCTTGCCGCATTTTTTACAATATCGTATATCGTATTTTTCATCTAAACTTATTTTATGGCATTTTTCGAGATACAAAGATAAGATTTTTCTATCTATCGGCAAAAACTACCGCACAATTCATCACAAAACACCACCGAATATCCCAAAAACTTGCACAACTGCACGACTCAGCATATTTTTGCAGAAAAATCAATATTCAATGGCAATAACCGACGAACAACTCAGACTTACAGGCAGCGAAAGCGAGGCTCTGGCAATATACAACGAAGTGAAGCAGGCGGGCGATTTCCACGGATTTGCACAGCGTTTCATGCACAATGCCGACTATCGGGTTGCACGCATCGCGCTGTGGACGCTTACCAAGGCTACGGACGACGAACTGGCGCAATTAAACGACATTCTGCACGAATTTATAGACCTTGCAATGCAGACAGATAATCCGTCGGTAAGGCGATTATCTCTCAACATAATCGAGCGGCTGAAGATGGACGAGGACGATTTGCGCACCGATTTTCTGGACTTCTGCATGGCCAAGATGACCGACGTCGGCGAGTTTTCGGCAATACAGGCGGTGAGCATGAAACTCGCCTACCGAATGTGCCAGTTCTATCCCGAACTGATGGACGAACTGATGCGTATTCTCGACGCAATGGAGCCCGATTTTTACAAGCCAGCCGTAATAAGCACGCGCCGCCGCATTCTGAGCGGAAAAATAAAACTTAAAAATAAAAACAACTAAAAATTCCGCAATTATCGTTACAGCAACCGGAATATCTGTTTCAGTTCGTGCAGTTTGAGAAACAAACAAATCTCAAACGATGTTTTTCCTGAAATCCATCGTACTAAAAAACAAAAAATCAACTATCTTTGCAGAACACAACAAAACTCTAAAGCCTTTATGAAGAAAAACATCGTTTCTATTTTGTTTATCATTCTCGCAATGACAACACAAACTGCCTGTGCCCAAAAGATTATTTTAAAATCGGAAGGCAAAATAACATTTATTGTAGACGAAAACCTAAAGCCAACAGACAGAAAATACTATACATCATTCGATGAATATGAAAAAGCGAATCCAACCTACGACAGAAACTACCGCATAACATGCAATGGCAAAAGTATTGCAAAAGCCTTAGTAAAAAACGGAACGATAGCAAACGAGCAACTCCGCATCATAGCCACAAGCTTTGATAACGAAAAAGACCTTCTTTTCTACGGAAAAGACGCCTTTTACAAGTGCATCATAGACGCATACGCCAAGCATCAGCCCATCACTCTGTCACCCGACATGATTTGGCTCCTCATCAGCCAAGGATTCAGCAGATACGTTAATGCCCATGCCGAGGAAATGCGTCCGCTCTTGGTGAGCCACTCCGGAAAGATTGACTTGGTTGTAGAAACGTCAGACGACCTTTTCTCGGGCAAAGCCGACTGGGAAAAACTTATGAACGATTTTTCGAGTCAGATTGAAAAGAACACGAAAACCGACATCGCAAAAACCATCACAGCCGACTTCAGCACAACTACTCTGGCAGAGCGCATTGCATCGCAGACAACGCTGATGGAAAGCGTAAAATCGTACTTTGATTATACCGTTATCTACATAAAATGCGGAATACCGAACATCACAATCGAAGGCACACCCGCCGACTGGCAGCGCGTGATTGACAAGACAAGAAATCTGCAATCGTACAAAATCGGGAAATGGACAAACGAACTTGAACCTATTCTGAACGAATTTCTGAAGGCTTCGAACGGCAAACCTCGCCAAGAATTCTGGCAAAATATCGTTAAGAAAAAGAAAATTGACGAACTGAACCGAGGCGGTTGCAGCCTCACAAAACCGACAATGATTGACGGATGGATTCTGAAATTCTTCCCCGACAAAGACGGAAACACGCGCGACAGCATATCTGCAAGCCAGAGCATGCCCGAAGAATACGTCTGCACCGGATTCAAATACATGGTTTTAGCCCCAAACGGCTCTGTTCTGAAAGAGACAAACATGGAAATATTCGCAGGTTTCATCGGAGCCAAAGTTGACACACTGACAAAATCTTTAGCCCCAAAAATAGGCTGGCAGGTGCGCGTGGCAGAAACCGAACAAGATTCTCTGAAATATCTGAAGAAGGAGAACGACGAGCGTGGCGGCATCAGCATACGCATAAAGGAAGTTCCCGAGATTCTGTCTAATTTCCAACATCTCAAGTTTTTGGAACTCGAATTTACCGACAAGGTTGTGCTGCCCAAATGGCTCGACCGCATAACCATCGACAAATTCTACATAAAAGGCAAAATGACCGATGCCGAGAAAAACGAAATTAAGAAGCGCTTTCCAAAAGTAATCTTTTAGAAAAACGTTAGGATGGACAAAAAATAACAGAAAACAACACTCGGCATTTACACAATAAAGAAGGCGATGAAACAGTTGTTACATCACCTTCTAATATTTGTGTCTAATAATTATCGAGTTTGCTGATTCTGGCAAGAAAATCAAGGTTATTTTGCGCCATACGGCGACCGTCCTCATAGCCAAGTGCACTTGGGAAAGCCGCATCGGGCAACATTCCATGACTTATAAGATAGCTAACCATATCCCCTTCTCCATAATCGTAGCCCATCACAATTTCAATGGCATCCTCGCGAGCCTTAGCCTCATCGTAATAAGGATTGCGAGGATCTTTTATGCAGAGCGCACCTTCATCGAGAATGTAAAAATCACCGTCGTAAGCAGGAATCCAAAATGCAATAAACTCGCAATCGTCTGCCTTCGAATCCTTTATAATATGCTCTGGACAACCCATATCGTCTATCATAAAACGGCGTAACTCCCTTCCGTCGCGAAAATAGAACAGCGGACTACCGCCCGACATTTTCATAAGCCTATCGAAATTCTTTTTCGAAATGCCAGATCTGTAATTCTTCTTTATGTCGCGCTGTTCTTCGAAACTTTCTTTGCGTGTATCCCATACCGACATTCCGTTAGGATGCCACATATCGCCGAATTTTACACATGCCATTACGCATCCGTCGGAGTTTTTAATTTTCTTTTCTCCAATTCCCTGAAAATCATTTTTTTCAACAGTAATTTTCAGTCCATCCGAACCTATGAAATAAAAGTATTTGTCATCGACACTTTCCGTATGATAGATATCAAAATCACGGTATTCTACGCTTCGCACCAGTCGTGCCTTTTCTGCATTATGGTTAAATTCCAAAATCATGGCGAGCCACTCTTGCGGCAGCAGCGCCAACGGTCCAACCTTGTATTTAAAAGCAAACTGAACATGCACATTGTAACTGGCAGCCATGCTATCATTGGCAGGCGTATAGCGTGATAGCCTTTTGCTCTCGGTATGGAAAAGAGAAACCTTCTGTTCTACGTTATACGCGAGATAACACGAATCGAATACCCATAGGAGCACACTTCTAAGATTTATATAATCATCAGTGAACGATGCTTTAATAAAATACTCCTTCAGTTCGTCGTTTATAGGAGCTTTCTCGAATTCTTTGTCAAGAATTTCGTACAATCGTTCTGCCAACACATAAGCTAACGGATAATCTGGATTTATCAATTCATCACTTCCGGCAATCAATGTCTGCCAAATCAGAAAGCGAATATCCTCTACGTGCGGTTCATCAGGCATGTAGTCAGCATAATCAACATCATAGAACGGCACCCAAAAGCCATACAACTCACGGTTCTTTTTTACAAACGAATGCCATATTCCGCTATCGGATACTATATCTTCGAAATAAAGAGCTACTGTTATGGCAATATCTTCCTTGACACCGACATCTATATCTTCTTCTGATGTAACCCACATCACACATTGCAGCAACTCGTTACAAACCTTAGCATAATAAAGGTCTGTGCTACACGACTTTCTC
This sequence comes from Bacteroides sp. Ga6A2, assembly GCF_000702225.1. NCBI lineage: Bacteria > Pseudomonadati > Bacteroidota > Bacteroidia > Bacteroidales > Bacteroidaceae > Bacteroides > Bacteroides sp. Ga6A2. Next base: position 23,580 of record NZ_JNKX01000016.1, read on the forward strand.
ATCGGATGCCCAGCTACAATATCTTTTGCAAATCTATTTATACGCATACTATGTCTTTTCTTTAAAATGGTTGTAAATTTACAACGAACATATTATCGGACAAAATTTTAGTTGTTTTTTTGAATGAAAATCGGCGAGATGGACAAAAAAACTCATCTCGCCGATTTTTCAATTTTTCTTTCTCAGCCTTCGGAATGCCCACATATTCCATAAAATGGTAGCAAACGCGACAAGCCCTACGATTGCCGACATTTTGAATCGCGTCAGCCCAAGAAAAACGGTCACAACCCAAACAAGGGTAAGCAACGACACGAAAACAGCCAAAATACGGCAGCAACGCGCATAAAAAGGAATCTTGCTCATATCGGCATTCTCTGGAATTTCACTACAATAAGCATTTTCGAGCATAATAAACACGTAAATAAAGCTCACTATTGTCCTCGCAAAAAAATCCATGAAGGTCTCTGTTCCGCGACGCAGTATGATAATATCCAATATCACTACAAGAACAAACATCAGCGCGCAGACAAACTCAACAATCGTACTTTCTTTTGTACGACTCAACCCGAATTTTACTTTTTTCATCTTTTTGGTAGATTTTTATTGATATTAATGCTCTACAAAGAGCATATCGCCCCTCACTCTGCAGGCGGAAATTTGCGAAAGATAACAATCATAACTGCTCCCGAAATAAGTCCTACCGACGCAACTATCGCAACGAAAGTAATTACCGAGATTACATTGCTGACAAATAATGCAATAACGGCAAACATTATAAAAAACTCAACTACCGCATGAATTGTTATCGCTTTTTTTCTGTTCATTTTGTTTTTGTATTTTTTTATGATTATTGTTATTTGTTTCGCTTAGCCTTTGTGTAGGCAATGAGATACCACACAAAAGTGCAGACAACCGGAATGTTAAAGACTATCGTTACCAGCTGTTTAGATATGCCAAGAAAGAGTGAAACGACAATGCCAATCATAAGCAGAGAGAGGCAGACGCTGAGAACTCGCAGAAACCGCACCGTTACGGCGAACATTCCGGCATTGGCATCGTCTGGAATGCTGAATGTCCTTGGACAGTATGCCAAGACAAGCATCAGAAACGTGCAGAAACCAATGCTGAAGGTTGCAGCAAGCATCTGCTTTCCAATCTCCGAATCGCGGCGCAACATTACAATGCTAAGGACAATGGCAACCACCGTAATCAGTCCGCAGGCAATCTCTATAATCGTGCTCTCTTTCGTTCGGCACACCTTGAAGTTGATATTGTTGTTATTCATTGTTTCGATTTTTATGTTTTTCTACCAAACAGATTTTATCCACTGTGCCACATCGGCAATAACCTCTTCCGAGAAAGTCTCTTCTATCTGTCCATATTCATCGGGCAACCCGGTATGGCAATGCTGAAAAAGATGATTCAGTCCATCGTACTCCTTCAGAAGATTGTGCTTGCCGTTTGGAAGCACGCGACGCATAGCCGTAAGATTCTGACTGGAAACGACCTGACAATCCTTGCTTCCGAAGGCAGCGAACACCGGGCACTTTACATTTTCTATGTCCGTCTGCGGATTGTAGTCTACGAACCATTGCATCCACGGATTCTGTCTTTCGCCCAACTGTTTACGCAGTTGCTCAATCGTAAGGTCTTTTGCTGCATCGCCGGCAATCGCCTTGTTCTGAGCCAGAAGAACGCTGTCGCCTTTTACGGCTGTGCCAGCCAGACTAACAACAAAATCTACTTTATTCTGCGCACAAAGCATAAAGCCGATTATTGCGCCCTCGCTATGCCCAAGAACGCCTATCTTCTTGAATCGTCCCGACTTTCTGAGCCATTCTACACCAGCCGCGGCATCATCGGCAAAATCTCTTGTGGTGGCATCTTCGATATTTCCTCCAACCGACTTTACCGTTGCCCTATCGTCATAACGCAAGGTGGCAATGCCCTCGCGAGCCAAGCGGTCGGCAATTACGGCAAAAGGCTTATGTCCAAAGACTTCCTCATCGCGATTCTGCGCTCCGCTGCCCGTAACCATCAGCAACACACATCCTGCATTTTTCGGCAGAGTAAGCGTTCCCGAAAAGGTTGCCCCGGCTTTTGAGTTTGTAAACGAAACCTCCTCTGTTCGGTAAGGATACGGCAATTGTGGAGTCTGAGGCCGTTTCAGTTCGGCAGTCTTGCCCGGCGTTAAGGTCAGCGGCAATCTGAAGCCGTTCTGCACAAACAAACCTTTTATCTCGCCATTCTTCAACCGTCCCGAATAAGCCGCCCCTATCATCGGCACTCGTATGCTAACAGAATCGGCAGAGAGAAATTCGACATCTGCGGAAATTCCTTTTGCTCCCTGCGACGGACTGTCGAGCGTACATTTACCATCGGATATCAGATTAAGCACAATCGGTATTTTCTGAAATCCGGCTTTCAGTTCTCCATTCCAAGAGCCGGAGATGTTCTGGGCAGAGACAGCCGTGCTCAGAATCACCAAAACGGCAATTACAAAAATGTGTTTTATCCTTGGACGAACGATGAAACGACATGCCAAAAATCTTGGAGCGGAATGATTCTTTATATGGAATAATGTTCTAATCATCTTTTTCTTCCTGATTTTTGGGTTGAGAATTCTTCTTTTTGGGCAGACGCTTTGCCTTTCGCAGTGCCTCGGTAATAATCCACTGCAACTGACCGTTTGTGCTGCGGAACTCGTCCGCAGCCCAAGCCTCTATCGCATCCATCGTCTCGCTGTCTACGCGAAGGATGAAACTCTTTGTCGTCTTCTTTTCTGCCATCTGTTAATGGTTCAACGTTCCTGTGTTTACAACGGGCTGTGCCGATTCGTCGCCGCAGAGCACAACAAGCAGATTGCTTACCATTGCTGCCTTCTTGTCGTCGTCGAGTTCTACAATTTCCTCGCCAGACAGTTTATCGAGCGCCATCTTTACCATGCCTACTGCGCCCTCAACAATCTTCTCGCGAGCGGTGATTATAGCCGATGCCTGCTGACGGCGAAGCATAACTGCCGCAATCTCTGGGGCATAAGCCAGATAGTTGATGCGAGCCTCAACAACCTCTATTCCTGCCAAAGCAAGACGCTCGTTCAGTTTCAATTCCAACTGCTCGTTAATCTCGTCTGCGCTCGAACGCAGAGTAGGCTCGTCGCTCTTGTTGTCCTCATCGTCGTATGCATACTGTCCTGCCACCTGACGAAGGGCTGCATCGCTCTGCACGCGGACAAAGTTCTCCAAAGCGTTCATAAGCCCCTTGGTATCAGAGCCTATAGTGTTAGGATTTGCCGCCATCGTCTGAGAATCGACCTCGAAAAGAGCCTTGTAAGTATCGCTCAGTTTCCACACAAGCACAAGACCAATCATCACCGGATTTCCAGTCTTGTCGTTCACCTTTATTGGGTCGGCATCAAGATTTCGGGCGCGGAGCGAAACCTTCTTTGTCTTGTAAAAAGGACAAATCCAGAAGAAGCCTGTCTTCTGAAAAGTTCCGCTGTACTTTCCAAACCATGTCGTTACCCTCGCCTCGTTTGGCTCTTGCTGCATCAGTCCGCACCACATAACTATGTTTATGAGAATAAGCAGAACCGAGAATCCCATTATCCAGCCACCGTCGGAGCCATGACTATCGTCGAGCTGAATAACGCTGAAAATAAAACTTAAAATTCCAAAAATCAAGATGATTGCGTTAACAAACAGCATCAAGAAGCCGTTCATTACCAATCCTTTAAATTCAAATTCTTTTGTTTCCATATTCTTACGATTTAATAAATTGATATCATTTTGATATCACAAATATACGCACATTTTTAATATTTCAAAGTGTACGAATAGTTATTTAACTTTTATTAACACTCAGGAAATCAATCCTCGCGATATTCCAGAATGTCGCCCGGCTGGCAGTCGAGAGCCTTGCAGATGGCTTCGAGAGTAGAGAATCTGATTGCCTTCGCCTTGCCTGTCTTTAAGATGGAAAGGTTTGCCTGAGTGATGCCGATTTTCTCGGCAAGTTCCTGCGATGACATCTTCCGCTTTGCCATCATCACATCTACGTTTACAATTATACTCATTTTCTTTCAGTCTAATTAAATTGTCAAATCCTGCTCATCCTTCAAGTCCTTGCCCATCAGGATTATTTGCGAGATTATCATCAGAGCCAAACCTGTTATTATGTACATGCTGTTGCAATCGTTACGGAAAACGATATAATAGCCAGCCAACCTTACCTCTCTGATGAAATACTGCATAATGACATACGAGCCTATAAACTGGAACAGATAAAGGACTGTGAGAAGAATTCCCGTGGTTTCGAGATATTTCGAGACTTTTGTAACAAACACTTCGCCCTTGCGGATGCTTTGCACAAGTTTAAAGACCATGCACAGAATCCACACAACAACTACCGCCTCGAGCGCAAGCAGAACAATGGCATAAACCAGCGTAAAATTCTTGAGTGGCGAATCGGAAGCAGGCTGTATAAGTTTAGCCTTCTGCATCTCAATCATATACGTCTGGTTATCAAACTTTGACATCAGAACTTTCTGCGTATTCTTAGGCTTCACATACACCTCGTAACTTATCGTCGGAAAGTGTTTTGTTACAATTCCGCCATTGTCGAGCGTGTCGCGACTGGCATACCACGACGGAACATCGGCAATCTCCATTTTCTCATCGGGCACAGAAGCGTAGGTTACATTATCGAAAATGACAAAATTAGTCAGCACAATGGCTATCAGCACTGCAACAAACAGCGTGATGTAATTTCTAAGTTTCTTGTTCATAGCATATTAAGTTTATATTCATTGACATCCAAGGTTTATAAGTCGGGCAAGAAATGCCTCGTAAGGAATTACGACACCGCCAACAAGCGAATCGCGCGAAACGAAGCCAGAAGATAGTTCGGCAAATCCAATTTTGCTTCCCGACATCGGCCGACTACAATGCTGTATGTTCGTTGCCACCAAGACAGCGAGCCACACAACGCACAGCACAATGTATTTCTTTGCATTGATGTTCATAGTTATTCTATTTTATTGTTAAACGATAAATATTTTCGGTACAAAAATAAACAGAATATTTAAATCAGCAAAGAAAAACAATATTATTTTATTGTTTTACGATAAAATAATGAATTATGATTGTGGAAGACAAAAATTAAAGACAAGGAAATTTACATACAAAAATATTCCAACAGATTTACCGTGCTCACCAATAACACCATTCAATACCAGCATTACCTTTTATAACTAAGGTTCCAGCAACTTTCCACATTGTTCTATAGCACATAAGTCTTGTGTCCCTAATCCGTGAGTTCCGAACTTAAACATACCAGTGCATATTAGTACGATACTCAAAGACATTGAAAGAAAGGTGTTAGTTATATCATTCAAAAAACTCGAAATGTAGGACGTTTCAAGGAATAATTGTCAGAGAATTGATAAGCGTTCATGTTTTTTATGTCCTGTAAATTAAGAAAATTTAACATACCGTAGTGTCACATTTCCGCGATTACGACGTCTAATATATAGTGAAAAACAATAAAAAAAACAATGAATAAGAAAACCATCACCACATTATTGCTCATGCTTACCATTGTCAGCGTATGGGCACAGAAAGTTTGGAACAATCCGGGCTATCGTAACACACCTTACGGATTCCAGTTTGATGTTAACGAGGTGGAGTTCCGTCCTGACGAGACGGTGCTTCACATCACTGTCAGAAACCATCCTAACGCCCGGTTCTCTTTCGGCAAGAGCACTGTACTAAAGACGGAGGATGACAAGTCGTACCCCATCATCAGCGCAAATAAGACACGCGATGGCGAGACAGACCTTGCGCTTGACAAGCATATCCCTCTTCCGGAATCTGGCAAGACGGACGTGGCACTCCACTTTCAGCCATTGCCACAAGATGTCAAGCAGTTTGACCTTATTGAAGGCTATGCGTACAACTATTTCAAGATTTGGGACATCACCGACCCTGCATATAAGAAACAGGCATTGTTATTCAACAGCAGTTGGCGCAATGTAGAGACGGGTGAATGGGTTATCAGCCTTTTCAATGATTATGCCGTATATGACAGTAAGGTCTGGCAGTATGACAAGAAGTCGGACAAGAAGGTTGTGCTATCCTCCGGAGGTGAGAAGACAGCCATCACTATCGGTAAGGAAAAAGATGGCAAGCGCGTATTCAAGATTGGCGATAAGAAGCTGACGCTCGCTGCTATTACCACCACCTCTGTTACCGACTATCCTGTGGCCGACGATACGGCCTTCAGCCCAGAGTTGAAGGAAGGGAATGCCGTTGTGAGCGGTTGGCTGAGGTATCCTAAGGAGATTCTCAAGAACAGTCTGACGGTAGAGGTATCTCATGGTGACGTAGCAGTTGATGACTATGCTCATTTCTCTACTCAAACCGACTCTTTGGGACGCTTCGAATTGAATGTTCCGCTCGTTGGCACACAGGGAGTTTCACTGCTTATACGAACCACCGGCAAGAATGAAGTTTTCGATGGCGTTAGCATTGTACTGACTCCTGGCGAGAAGTATTTCATGCTGAAAGACTTTAAGTCATCGCAGACACTCTTTATGGGCAATGACGCGCGACTGCAGAACGAATTGCAGGCGGAGAGTCCGAGCATGGATTATATGGGATACATTGATAACCCTGTTAGCGATGACTCTGTAAGGGTCATGGCAAAGAAGTGGATAAACAGCTATGAGCGGTGTCTGGCTAAGTACAAGGGTTTCCTGGCTCAGCACCCCAACATGAGCAAACGCTATCGTGACTACCTAAGCGAGAATTCTCGCATACACGCCTGCTCCGCATTGCTGATGATGCATTATGCCACCTATAGCCGCGTATTGCCAGCCGACATCATGCAGTGGGTAGAAGAGCACTCTGCCGTTGACACTTCACTGCCTGTCAATCTCATTAGCGGAATGTCTTCGATGTTGAGATACCAGCGCGAGTGCTATATACAGTCTGACCCGCGAATACATGTGCTGCAGGGAGAAGTCTCTGCCCTGCCTTGGCTCGCGTCGAAAGGTATGCTGCAACTCAGCGACAAGGATAATGTCGCCATCAGTCAGGTTGAGAAAATGAGAAGAGAGACCTATGCCCTGTATTCTCAGATAAAAGACCGCCGCACGCTCAGAGATTCCATCAACAGCATTCAGGAGAAATACACAAAGTATATCGATGCTGTCAGAAAAATCCAAGAGAGTGACGAATACCAGAAGGCAGTGAAAACACTGTGCGCTGGTGGCGAACAAGGTATTGCCAATGCCATCATCGACTCGCTTGTCACCGACCCACTCGTCAACAGCATTCACCATGCACAGATACTCAACGAATATATTGAGCGCGAAAGATGTGCACTGCCAGAGGAACTGGAACCCTACATCGCACTCATCAAGGAACCGCTCTTCAGGGATGTCATCATCAGGAAGAACGACTACTACAAGCAAGTAATGAAGGAAAAGGAAGAGGCTGTGAATGCGGTCATCCATCCGTCATCAGACGTGGAAGGACTCACGGACGGCAAGGCTATCATCGACAAGATTATCGAGCCGTATCGGGGAAAGATTGTGTATCTCGACATCTGGGGAACGTGGTGTGCGCCATGCAAGCGCAAGTTGAGCAAGGCGCACGAACTCAAGGCCAAACTGAAGGACTACGACATTGTGTATCTCTATCTGGTAAATCGTTCGCAAGAGAAGTCGTGGAAGAATGTCATAGCGGAGTATAATCTCACGGAGCCAAATTGTGTTCACTATAACCTGCCTACCGACCAGCAGCATGCTGTTGAGCAGTATGTCGGGCTGACAGGCTACCCAACATACCGTCTTTTCGACAAGCATGGCAATATGCATCACCTCCATTGGCTCGACGACGAAAACCTGTCCGAGTTCAAAAAGAAACTTGATGCGCTGAAAGAATAAATTCTTGATCAGAAAGTATTATTTTGCACCCAGAGAGCAATAGGATTTTCACATAGAATAAGTAGTCAAAACCGTATGAATAAACTAAATAGCAATATACCTAAATATTGCACGCTAAGCGAGTTGGTGAAATACATTACTGAAGATTCTGGCTGCACCATTGAGGAGACTATGGAACGTGCTTGCAACTCACAGTTGTTGCCAGCCTTGCAAAATGAAGATGGGGAAACTCTATGTTCAAAGTCCTGCATAATGAACTAATGGGCAAGTTCTGAACTGTTCGGAATTCCCGAGCGGTTCAGAACAAACACAAAACATCAGCGAGACAAACAAATAGTATTTGCTTGTCTCGCTGATAATTAGTTGATTGGTAGACTATTCTACCGTTTAATACTCATCCTCGTTGAACAAAAAGTCCTCTTTTGCAGGATAATCAGGCCATACATCTTCAATGCTCTCATATATATCGCCTTCATCCTCAATCTCTTGCAGGTTTTCTATAACCTCAAGAGGAGCACCCGAACGCTGTGCGTAATCAATCAATTCCTCCCTTGTTGCTGGCCAAGGGGCATCTTCCAACTTAGAAGCCAATTCCAAAGTCCAATACATAGTCTTATAGGTTTTTTAAAGTTCTTTACAAAAATCCGTGCAAAAATAGCACAATTATTAAGAAATACAAGAATATTTCTTTTTTTTTACTTATCTTTGCCTACATTAATTCATTTTATATATACAAAGGATGAAAAATCTAAGACTATTGGCACTTGCAGCACTTCTTAACTTTAGTGCCGTAACTTATGCGCAATATAGCAATTTCGTTCCTGCAAACAACCCAGAAATCGTATATATGGGACGAATAAACAATTCTGATCCAACAACACCTAAGTTCGTATATCCGGGTGTGCAGATCAGCATGCGTTTTACCGGAACTGAAATAAAGATGAAATGCAAGCCCAACAGCGGATTCTTTATGATAAAGATTGATGACAACCTGCCGTTCAAAATAGAGTTCGGCGAAGGCATCAACGAAGTGGGACTGGCAAAGGGTATGCCAAACACCAAACATACCGTAACAGCAACGCTCTGCTACGAAGGCTATCAGAGAGTTCCTGAATTTCATGGATTTGTGATAGACGGACAGGTAGAGAACGCTCCCAAACTCCCTACACGAAAACTTGAGTTCATCGGTGACTCGCAGACATGCGGATACGGCATCGACGATGTTAGCGGAACGGAGAGCAAATTCTACGACAAGACCGAGAATTTCTACTATACATACGCAGCCGAGACTGCCCGACAACTTAACGCACAGTACGTAACGGTCTGTCGCTCGGGCATCGGAGTTTACCGCAACTACAACGGTCCGGAAACAGGAAATCCAAAGGAGGCGATGGTTGACATCTATCCGCTTACAAACTTCGGCGACCCTTCGCAGAACTGGGATTATGGCTCATACGTTCCCGACGTGGTTTGCATAAACCTCGGAACAAACGACACAAGCGTAGGCACATACAAAAAAGAACTTCTCGAGGATGGTTTCCGCAAACTCTACAAACTTGTCAGAGCACGCTATCCTGATACAAACATCATCCTCATAGACGGATGTATGCTTAACGGCAAGTCGCTTCAGGATGTGCAGGGAGCAATAACAAAGATTGTTCTCGAAGCCAACGAGAGCGGCGACGTAAAAATCTTCCGACTCGACTTCTCGCCACAAGACGGCTCGCTGGGCTACGCAACGCACAGTCATCCGTCGGCACGACAGCAGAAGTGCATGGCAGAGGAGTTGGTACCATTCATCCGCAGAATCACAAACTGGAAAGACTAAACCTTTTTTCAAATAATAATCAGCGGACGTTCAGATAACGAAATCTTGAACGTCCGCTTTTTTCGTATATTTTCCTTATTTCTAAGCTATCATATTTCTCCGAAAATCATTACGATAAAACAAAAAAATAAGGTGATGCAACCTGATGTGCATCACCTTATAATTAAGTATTTTGGAAATTTATTAGTCCTCTGAATAGCCGATAACAGCCTTGCGGTTTGCCATCATGCGCTCGTAATCCTCACGGTTGCTTACGATAATCTTCTCGAACTCGCGAAGACCAGTACCCGCAGGAATCAAGTGACCGCAGATTACGTTCTCCTTCATACCCTCAAGTTTATCAGACTTACCGTTGATTGCAGCCTCGTTGAGCACCTTGGTTGTCTCCTGGAAGGAAGCAGCCGACATGAAACTCTTAGTCTGCAATGCTGCACGGGTGATACCCTGAAGAATCTGAGTAGAAGTAGCAGCTACAGCATCACGAACCTGAACAGTCTTCAAGTCGCGGCGCTTAAGCATACTATTCTCGTCGCGGAGCTTACGTGCTGTAACAATCTGACCCTTCTTCAATACTGTAGAGTCGCCAGCGTCAGTTACAACCTTCTTGCCCCAGATGCGGTCGTTCTCCTCCATGAAGTCGAGCTTATCTACAATCTGCGACTCAAGGAAGCGAGTATCGCCCGGCTCGTTAATCTGTACCTTGCGCATCATCTGACGAACGATAACCTCGAAGTGCTTATCGTTAATCTTCACACCCTGCAAACGGTACACATCCTGAACCTCGTTTACGATATACTCCTGAACGGCAGTAGGACCCTTGATGGCAAGGATGTCGGCTGGAGTGATTGCACCATCAGACAATGGAGTACCGGCACGAACGTAGTCGTTCTCCTGAACAAGAATCTGCTTTGACAACGGAATCATGTACTTCTTCTCCTCGCCCAACTTAGATGTTACTGTAATCTCACGGTTACCACGCTTAACCTTACCCATTGTAATCTCACCGTCGATTTCAGAAACAACGGCTGGATTAGATGGGTTACGAGCCTCGAACAACTCGGTTACTCGTGGAAGACCTCCGGTGATATCACCACCCTTGGCAGCGGCACGAGGAATCTTAACCAAGATGTCACCAGCCTTAACAGACTGACCGTCCTCAACAGCGATGTGACCACCCACAGGGAAGCTGTATGAACGTATCAACTGGCCGTTCTCATCGTTGATGTGAGCAACTGGAACCTTTGTCTTGTCCTTAGACTCAGTGATGATGATTTCGCGCAAACCGGTTGTCTCATCGCTATCAACACGATAAGTAACACCCTCAATCATGTCTTCGAACTGGATGCGACCAGATGTCTCGGTAACGATTACTGCGTTAAATGGATCCCACTTAGCAATAACATCACCAACGGCAACAATCTGACCTTCTGTTGCATACAGAGTTGAACCGTAAGGCACGTTTACTGTTGACAATACGATATTTGTATTTACGTCAACGAAACGCAACTCGGCAAGACGACCAACAACTACGCGAGCTGCCTCGCCTGTCTCCTCAACAACATCAACAGTTCTAAGTTCGTCGAACTCAAGTTTAGAAGCGTTCTTTGCTACGATACGAGCGTTTGCTGCGGCATTGGCAGCGACACCACCGGCGTGGAATGTACGAAGTGTAAGCTGAGTACCCGGCTCACCGATTGACTGTGCAGCGATGACACCGACAGCCTCACCCTTCTGTACCATTCGGCTTGTAGCAAGGTTACGACCGTAACACTTCTTACAAACACCGTGCTTGCTCTCGCAAGTGAGCACTGAACGTATTTCGACGCTCTCGATTGGAGAATTCTCAATCTTCTGAGCAATTTCTTCTGTAATCTCCTCGCCCGATGCAACAAGAAGTTCACCAGTGCTTGGATGTATAATATCGTGTACCGATACACGACCAAGGATTCGCTCCGAAAGTGATGAGATAACATCATCACCGTTCTTAAGGGCTGTACATACAAGGCCGCGAAGAGTACCACAGTCGTCCTCGTTAATGATAACATCGTGAGAAACATCGACAAGACGACGAGTAAGGTATCCGGCATCGGCAGTCTTCAACGCAGTATCGGCAAGACCCTTACGAGCACCGTGAGTAGAGATGAAGTACTCGAGCACTGACATACCTTCCTTAAAGTTAGAAAGGATAGGGTTCTCGATAATCTGTGCGCCCTCGGCACCAGCCTTCTGAGGCTTAGCCATCAGACCACGCATACCCGCCAACTGAGCAATCTGGTCGGCAGAACCACGGGCTCCAGAATCCAACATCATGAACACGGCGTTGAAACCCTGATCGGCCTCGGTCATCTGCTTCATCAACACCTTCTTAAGGTCGTTGTTTGCGTGTGTCCAAGTATCGATAACCTGATTGTAACGCTCACTGTCGGTGATGAAACCCATGTTATAGTTCATGGTAATCTGCTCAATCTCCTCGTTACCCTTCTTGATGATGTCTTCCTTCTCCTTTGGAATGATGATATCTGAAAGGTTGAACGACAGACCACCCTCGAATGCCAAGCGGTAACCAAGGTTCTTGATACCGTCAAGGAACTCGCAGGCACGAGCCATACCAACTGCCTTGATAACGTCTGAGATGATGCCACGAAGTGTCTTCTTAGAGATGATATCGTTGAAGAATCCAACCTCATCTGGAATAACCTCATTGGCAATTACACGACCAACTGATGTCTCGCGCATAATTGGAACGATGTTTCCGTTCTCGTCGAGGTCGTTTACAAGAACCTTAACGATTGCGTGGATATCAACCTTGCCATCGTGATATGCGATAAGAGCCTCCTCTGGACCGTAGAAAATCTGTCCCTCGCCCTTTGCGCCCTTACGAAGCTTTGTAATATAGTACAAACCGAGCACCATATCCTGTGAAGGAACGGTGATAGGAGCACCGTTGGCTGGGTTCAGGATGTTGTGTGCCTGAAGCATCAGCAACTGAGCCTCAAGGATAGCCTCGTTGCTCAATGGCAAGTGTACCGCCATCTGGTCACCATCGAAGTCGGCGTTGAACGCTGTACATGCAAGTGGATGCAACTGAATAGCCTTACCCTCGATCATCTTAGGCTGGAATGCCTGAATACCAAGTCGGTGAAGAGTAGGGGCACGGTTCAGCAACACTGGGTGACCCTTCATTACATACTCAAGGATATCCCAGATAACTGGGTCGCGACGGTCTACAATCTTCTTTGCAGACTTAACAGTCTTTACAATGCCTCTCTCAATCAGCTTACGGATGATGAATGGCTTGTAAAGCTCGGCAGCCATCAACTTTGGCAGACCGCACTCGCCCATCTTCAGCTCAGGACCAACGACGATTACCGAACGAGCAGAGTAGTCAACACGCTTACCCAACAAGTTCTGACGGAAACGTCCCTGCTTACCCTTCAATGAGTCAGAAAGTGACTTCAACGGACGGTTAGAATCTGTCTTAACTGCGCTACTCTTGCGTGAGTTGTCGAACAAACTGTCTACAGCCTCCTGAAGCATACGCTTCTCGTTACGCAAGATAACCTCTGGAGCCTTAATCTCGATAAGTCTCTTCAGACGGTTGTTACGGATGATGACACGACGGTAAAGGTCGTTGATATCAGATGTTGCGAAACGTCCACCATCAAGCGGAACCAACGGACGCAACTCTGGCGGAATGACAGGCACGTTGCGTACAATCATCCACTCAGGCTTGTTCTTTCCGCGGCTTGCACGGAATGATTCAACAACCTGAAGACGCTTCAGAGCCTCGTTCTTGCGCTGCTGAGAAGAGTCGCTGTTTGCACGGTCGCGCAACTCGTATGACAACGAGTCGAGGTCGATGCGGAGCAACAAGTCGTAGATAGCCTCGGCACCCATCTTGGCGATGAACTTGTTAGGATCGTTGTCCTCAAGCATCTGGTTGTCAGATGGAAGCGAGTCCATGATGTCGAGGTATTCCTCCTCAGTAAGCAAGTCGTTCTGCTGAACCTTCTCGCTCATAACACCCGGCTGAACTACAACGTAGCGCTCGTAATATATAATGGCATCAAGTTTCTTGGTTGGCAGACCAAGAAGATAGCCAATCTTGTTTGGCAGTGAACGGAAATACCAGATGTGAGCAACTGGCACAACCAACTGAATGTGTCCTGAACGCTCGCGACGAACCTTCTTCTCGGTAACCTCAACGCCGCATCGGTCGCAGACGATACCTTTGTAGCGGATACGCTTGTACTTTCCGCAATGGCACTCATAGTCCTTTGTAGGACCGAAGATGCGCTCGCAGAACAAACCGTCGCGCTCAGGCTTGTAGGTGCGGTAGTTGATGGTTTCAGGCTTCAACACCTCACCAAACGAATTTTCCAGAACTTCTTCAGGCGAAGCAAGTCCGATGGTAATCTTCGTGAAATTACTCTTTATCTTTAAATCTTTTCTAAAAGCCATAATTCTTTATATTGTAAAGAGTTTGTTAATCTAATGTGATGCTCAAGCCAAGACCTCTCAACTCGTGCAGCAACACGTTCAGAGACTCTGGGATGCCCGGAGTTGGCATTGGATCGCCCTTGACGATTGCCTCGTATGCCTTTGAACGGCCTGTCACATCATCAGACTTGATTGTTAGGATTTCCTGAAGAACATGGGCTGCACCGAATGCCTCGAGTGCCCAAACCTCCATCTCTCCGAAACGCTGACCACCGAACTGTGCCTTACCACCAAGTGGCTGCTGAGTAATCAAACTGTAAGGACCGATAGAACGTGCATGCATCTTGTCCTCAACCATGTGGCCTAACTTCAAGAAGTATGTGATACCTACGGTTGCAGCCTGGTCGAACATCTCACCTGTACCACCGTCGTACAAGTGCATTGAACAGTAGCGTGGCAGACCAGCCTTGTCAGTCCACTCGCACAAGTCGTCGAGTGAAGCACCGTCGAAGATTGGAGTAGCGAACTTAACGCCGAGTTCCTTACCTGCATAACCAAGAACGGCCTCGAAAATCTGTCCAAGGTTCATTCGAGAAGGCACACCCAGTGGGTTCAATACCAAGTCAACCGGAGTACCATCTGGAAGGAATGGCATATCCTCCTGACGAACAATCTTAGATACGATACCCTTGTTACCGTGACGACCGGCAAGCTTATCACCTACCTGAATCTTACGCTTCTTGGCAACGTAAACCTTAGCCATCTTCAAGATTCCTGATGGAAGCTCGTCACCGATAGTGATTGCAAACTTCTTACGCTTCAACTGAGCGTCGAGTTTCTTGTACTTCTTGATATAGTTAAGCACGAGGTCGCGGATCATACCGTTGATGCGTGCATCTGAAGTCCACTTAGACAACTGAACTGTAGTGAAGTCAACACCAGCAAAAGTACCTCTTGTAAAGTGTGCTCCCTTGCTTACAATCTCAGTATTCATGTAATCCTTAACACCAGCAGACTCTCTGCCATCGGTCAAAACCATCAGTTTGTCGATGAGAATCTTGCGAAGTGCCTCAGCCTCCTTCTCGAACTCCTCGTCGAGAGCAGCAAGTTTCTGCTTGTCGGCAGCCTTCTCGCTACGGTTCTTAACGGCACGCTCAAACAGTTTGCTGTCGATAACAACACCGCTCAACGATGGAGAAGCCTTCAATGAAGCGTCCTTAACATCACCGGCCTTGTCGCCGAAGATAGCGCGAAGCAACTTCTCTTCTGGAGTTGGGTCAGACTCACCCTTTGGAGTAATCTTACCAATAAGAATATCGCCCGGCTTGATTGTTGCACCGATACGAACGATACCGTTCTCGCCCAAATCGTGTGTAGCCTCTTCGCTTACGTTAGGAATATCGCTTGTCAACTCCTCGGCACCGCGCTTAGTCTCGCGAACCTCAAGAGAGAACTCCTCAACGTGAACAGATGTAAGAAGGTCTTCACGAACAACGCGTTCGTTAAGCACGATGGCATCCTCGTAGTTGTAACCCTTCCAAGGAATGTATGCAACGAGAAGGTTCTTACCCAATGCAAGCTCGCCGTTCTCAGTAGCGTAACCCTCTGTAAGGATATCGCCAGCCTTAACGCGCTGACCAACCTCGCAGATTGGACGCATATCGATAGTCATGTTCTGGTTTGTTCTGCGGAACTTAGGGATAACGTACTCCTTAAGTGCAGGCTCAAAGCTTACGAACTCCTCATCCTCTGTTCTGTCGTAGAGAATGCGGATTGTAGTAGCATCAACAAACTCGATAACACCGTCGCCCTCGGCAGTAATCATTGTACGAGAATCCTCGCAAACCTGCTTCTCGATACCTGTACCTACGATAGGTGCCTCGGTACGGAGCAATGGAACTGCCTGTCTCATCATGTTCGAACCCATCAGCGCACGGTGAGCATCGTCGTGCTCCAAGAATGGGATAAGAGATGCAGCGATAGATGCAATCTGCTGTGGAGCAACATCCATAAGGTCTACCTGAGTTGGCTCAACAACTGGGTAATCAGCATCCTGACGACACTTAACCTTGTCTCTCAAGAAGTTTCCGTTCTCGTCGAGTGGAGCATTTCCCTGACCGATAATCTTGTTCTCCTCCTCCTCTGCGGTGAGGTAGACAATCTCGTTTACGTTGCAGACGCCGTTCTCAACCTTACGGTATGGAGTCTCGATGAAACCAAGGTCGTTAATCTTTGCATATACGCACAATGAAGAAATCAAACCGATGTTCGGACCTTCAGGCGACTCAATAGGGCAAAGACGACCGTAGTGAGTGTAGTGTACATCTCGAACCTCGAAACCAGCACGCTCACGAGAAAGACCACCAGGACCAAGGGCAGAAAGACGACGCTTGTGAGTTACCTCAGCCAATGGGTTTGTCTGATCCATGAACTGTGAAAGAGCGTTTGTTCCGAAGAATGAATTGATAACAGACGAAATAGTCTTGGCGTTAATCAAATCAGTTGGAGTGAACACCTCATTGTCGCGAACGTTCATGCGCTCGCGTATTGTTCTGCTCATACGAGCAAGACCTATAGCGAACTGATTGCTCAACTGCTCACCTACCGTACGAACGCGACGGTTGCTCAGGTGGTCGATATCATCGACAACAGCCTTTGAGTTAATCAGCTGAATAAGATACTTGATAATCTCAATGATATCCTCCTTTGTCAGAACGCGAACATCCATGTCGGTATCGAGTCCCAACTTGCGGTTGATGCGGTAGCGACCAACCTCGCCCAAATCGTAACGCTTGTCAGAGAAGAACAGGTTCTGGATAACCTCGCGGGCACTTGCCTCATCAGCAGGGTCAGCACTTCTCAACTGACGGTAGATATAAAGCACAGCCTCCTTCTCAGAGTTACTTGGGTCTTTCTGAAGGGTGTTGAAGATAATTGAGAAATCAGAAGCATTGGCATCCTCGTGGTTTACAAGGATTGAAGGCACGCCGCTGTCGAGGATGATTTCGATGTTGTCCTCGTCGAGAACTGTCTCGCGGTCCATAACAACCTCGTTACGCTCGATAGAAACAACCTCACCTGTATCCTCATCAACGAAGTCCTCGGTCCAGCTCTTAAGCACACGGGCAACGAGCTTGCGGCCAACCAGCTTCTTCAAGTTTGTCTTGTTAACCTTAACCTCCTCGGCAAGGTTGAATATCTCAAGAATGTCCTTGTCATTCTCATAACCGATAGCACGCAGAAGCGTTGTAACAGGCAACTTCTTCTTACGGTCGATGTATGCGTACATCACATTGTTGATGTCTGTAGCAAACTCTATCCAAGAACCCTTGAATGGGATGATACGAGCTGAATAGAGCTGGGTACCGTTAGCATGTACGCTCTGGCCGAAGAATACGCCCGGTGAACGGTGCAACTGAGAAACGACAACGCGCTCAGCACCGTTGATGACAAATGTACCATTATCTGTCATGTAAGGGATAGGACCCAAGAAAACGTCCTGAATAACTGTGTCGAAATCCTCGTGGTCTGGGTCTGTACAGTAAAGCTTCAGCTTAGCCTTCAACGGAACGCTGTAAGTCAAGCCCTGCTCCAGACACTCAGCTATAGAGTAGCGAGGTGGATCAATATAATAGTCCAAAAACTCAAGAACGAAGTTGTTTCTTGTGTCAGCGATTGGGAAATTCTCAGAGAACACCTTGAACAGACCATCATTCTTTCGAAGTTCTGGTGGAGTGTCCAACTGAAGGAAATCTCTGAACGACTTCAACTGCACATCCAAGAAGTCTGGGAATGCCACAGGATTCTTGATAGATGCAAAGTTGACACGATTGTTTATAGTTTGTGATGCCATCAGCTATGAAAAAATTATTCTTTTTTTGAATATTTTTAGACGCAAAAAGGTTAAGAACCCTCAAACTGAGGATTCTTAACCATGATTTCAGATTATACTGATAATTACTTAAGCTCAACTGAAGCGCCAGCAGCCTCAAGAGTAGCCTTCAAAGCCTCAGCGTCAGCCTTAGAAAGACCCTCCTTTACAGTAGCAGGAACACCGTCAACGATATCCTTAGCCTCCTTCAAACCAAGGCCACAAGCCTCCTTAACAGCCTTTACAACGCCAAGCTTAGCAGCACCTGCGCTTGTAAGAACTACATCGAAAGAATCCTTCTCTGCAGCAGCCTCACCTGCAGCAGCAGGACCAGCAGCAACAGCAACAGCTGCAGCAGCAGGCTCGATACCGTACTCATCCTTAAGGATAGTTGCCAACTCGTTTACATCTTTAACAGTCAAATTTACCAATTCTTCTGCAATAGCTTTCAAATCTGCCATTTTATTTAAAATTTAAAAGTTTTATACTATAAAAAATAATTATTATTAAAAAAGTGTGTCTGATTACTCAGGACGCTCGCCCAAAGTCTTCAACACGCCGTGGATGGTATTGCCACCACTCTGAAGAGCAGAGATAACGTTCTTCGCTGGAGACTGAAGCAAAGCAACAATGTCTGCGATAACCTCGTTCTTGCTCTTGATAGCTGAAAGTACATCCAACTGATTTGCACCAACATAGATGCCTTCCTCTGCATAAGCAGCCTTCAATGATGGGTTAACACCATCCTTAGCATACTTCTTAAGCAACTTAGCAGGTACGTTTGCTGTGTTACAGAACATAACGGCTGTTGTACCCTTAAGTGTGCCGTAGAGTGAAGAGAAATCAGTCTCAGATGCCTCCAACGCCTTCTGAAGAAGTTTGTTCTTAACGACCATCAAAGTGATGTTCTGCTCAAAACATTTTCTTCTCAGTTCACTTGTAGCAGCTGCATCAAGTGCAGTAAGATCTACCAAGTAGAAGTGTGCGTACTCACTTAGCTTGTCAGAAATCTGACCAATAACAATGTTTTTATCTTCCTTTCTCATGATAGTTCAAATTAGATTTCATCAATACTCTTGATGTCTACCTTAATACCACTACTCATTGTAGTTGAAAGGAAAACACTCTTAACATAAGTACCCTTTGCAGAAGATGGCTTAAGCTTCTGGATAGTATCCATGAAAGCCTTTGCATTCTCGCGAATCTGCTCAGCTGTGAAAGATGCCTTACCGATTGAAGTATGAACGATACCGCTCTTGTCAACCTTAAAGTCAATCTTACCTGACTTAACTTCGCGTACAGCCTTAGCCACATCCATAGTAACAGTACCACTCTTTGGGTTTGGCATAAGTCCACGAGGACCAAGCACACGACCCAAAGCACCGATCTTACCCATGATAGAAGGCATAGTGATGATAACATCAATATCGGTCCAGCCACCCTTGATCTTCTCGATATACTCGTCAAGACCAACATAGTCTGCGCCAGCCTCTTTAGCAGCAGCTTCAGCATCAGGAGTACATAAACATAGAACTCGTGTAACCTTACCTGTTCCGTGAGGAAGTGAAACAACGCCACGAACCATCTGGTTAGCCTTACGTGGGTCTACACCCAAGCGCACGTCTATATCCAAAGAAGCGTCGAACTTAGTAAAGGTAATCTCCTTTACCAACTCTGCAGCCTCCTTAAGAGAATATGCTTTCCCTGCTTCAATCTTCTCTGCAGCTAACTTTTGATTTTTTGTCAGTTTACTCATTTCAAATTGAAGTTTTTAATTATTTACCTGGGAAATCTCCTTTTACTGTAATACCCATGCTTCGTGCAGTACCGGCAACCATCTTCATTGCTGACTCAATTGTAAAGCAATTCAAGTCTGGCATCTTAGTTTCAGCAATTGCACGAACCTGATCCCATGTAATTTCTGCAACCTTAGTACGGTTAGGCTGGGCAGAACCCTTCTTAGCCTTTGTAGCACCAAGGAGCTGAATTGCAACAGGAGGAGTCTTAACTATAAAATCATAACTCTTATCAGTGTAATAAGTGATGATTACAGGTAAAACCTGACCTGCTCTATCCTGGGTCTTGGCATTGAAAGCTTTGCAGAACTCCATGATGTTGATACCCTTAGAACCCAAAGCAGGGCCTACTGGTGGTGATGGGTTTGCAGCGCCTCCTTTAATCTGTAATTTGATTAATCCAGCAACTTCTTTAGCCATTTTAATTTATTATTATATAGATAAATTATTAGAATAATGTTGTAACAAGAACATTATTCCTTTTCAACTTGTCCAAAGCCAAGCTCCAATGGGGTTTTACGTCCAAAGATCTTAACCATTACCTTCAGCTTCTTCTTTTCGCCATTGACTTCCTCGATAATACCGCTGAAGCCACTGAATGGACCATCGTTAACCTTTACCGATTCTCCAACAACATAAGGAACATCAGAAAAGTCTTCTCCAGCGTCCTCAACACAGTCTACAGTTCCAAGAATTCTGTTTACTTCTGACTGTCTTAATGGAACAGGTTTGTCAGTTCCACCAAGGAAACCAATGATATTTGGAGTGTTGCGCAATTCGTGAGCAATTTCACCAACAAGCGCAGCTTCAACCAAAACGTAGCCCGGAAGATAACTTCTCTCTTTTACAACACGCTTACCGTTTTGTACCTGAACTACTTTTTCCGTTGGAATCAAGACTTGAGACACGTAACCGCCAAGACTACCGTTTTTTATCTCTGCTTCGAGATATTCCTTAGCCTTGGTTTCCTTACCACTAACGGCACGCAGAACGTACCATCTTTTTTCAATCTCAGCCATAAGTATGAATTATTTTGGGTAGACTATCTCCATCAAATGCTGGAATAGCCAATCATATGCGAAAACAACCAACGCAATTAGTAGGGAAGCATATAAAACAACAACTGCGCTGTTAACAAGTTCTGAACGTGTTGGCCAAGTAGTTTGGTGAACAAGTTCATTGTAAGATTCTCCGCAATAATTTTTTATTTTCTCAAACATATTATTTGATTTAGCACGGGAAGAGAGGCTCGAACTCCCGACACCCGGTTTTGGAGACCGGTGCTCTACCAACTGAGCTATTCCCGTAGAATTCCTACCTCCATTACGAAGGTAGGAAAATATTATTGATGTTTGAATTAGTCAAAAACCTCTGTGATCTGACCAGAACCTACTGTTCTACCACCCTCACGGATAGCAAAACGAAGACCTGTGTTCAAAGCAACTGGGTAGATCAACTCAACCTTAATCTCAACGTTATCACCTGGCATTACCATCTCAACGCCTTCTGGCAAAGAGATCTCACCAGTACAGTCCATTGTACGGAGATAGAACTGAGGACGATACTTGTTCTTGAATGGAGTGTGACGACCACCCTCTTCCTTCTTCAATACGTAGATTGTAGCCTTGAAGCCCTTGTGTGGAGTGATAACTCCTGGGTGTGTGATAACCATACCACGCTTAACCTCAGTCTTCTCAATACCACGGAGCAACAAACCAACGTTATCACCAGCCTCACCTTCGTCAAGAAGCTTACGGAACATCTCAACACCAGTTACAACTGACTTCTTATCCTCACCAAGACCAAGGATCTGAACTTCATCACCTACCTTAACAACACCTGTCTCGATACGACCAGTAGCAACAGTACCACGACCAGTGATTGAGAATACGTCCTCAACTGGCATCAAGAATGGCTTATCTGTAGCACGAACTGGCTCCTGAATCCAAGTATCGCAAGCATCCATAAGCTCCATTACCTTGTCCTCCCACTCAGCAACACCGTTAAGAGCACCAAGAGCAGAACCGCGGATGATTGGAGTATCCTCTTCGAACTCATATGTAGTCAAAAGATCCTTCATCTCCATCTCAACGAGCTCAAGCATCTCCTCATCGTCAACCATATCACACTTGTTCAAGAAAACAACCAAGCGAGGTACGTTTACCTGACGAGCCAAAAGGATGTGCTCGCGAGTCTGAGGCATAGGACCATCAGTAGCAGCAACTACGATGATAGCACCATCCATCTGAGCAGCACCAGTAACCATGTTCTTTACATAATCGGCGTGTCCCGGACAGTCTACGTGTGCGTAGTGACGCTTTGCAGTCTCATACTCAATGTGAGCAGTATTGATAGTAATACCACGCTCTTTCTCCTCAGGAGCATTATCAATCTGATCGAATGACTTAACTTCCTGATTACCGAAACCCTTCTTACTTAGAACTGCAGAGATAGCTGCAGTCAAAGTAGTCTTACCGTGGTCAACGTGACCGATAGTACCGATATTTACATGGGGTTTGGTACGTTCAAATTTTTCTTTAGCCATAGCTTTACTTTATTTATTTAATGAATAATCAGTCTAAAAAAAAAAATGTGGAGAGCTGTTACCGAGAGTTGAACTCGGGACCTCTTCCTTACCAAGGAAGTGCTCTACCACTGAGCTATAACAGCAACATTAGTGGAGCGGAAGACGGGGCTCAAACCCGCGACCCCCAGCTTGGAAGGCTAGTGCTCTATCAACTGAGCTACTTCCGCAAATAAAAAGAGTGGGCAGGGACGGATTCGAACCGCCGAAGCCGTAAGGCAACAGATTTACAGTCTGCCCGTTTTAACCACTTACCTACCTACCCGGCACTCTTTTCGAGCTTTTTGAGCCTCTTGTCGGATTCGAACCAACGACCCCGAGATTACAAATCACGTGCTCTGGCCAACTGAGCTAAAGAGGCTTATTTTGCAACGCTTCAGCATCCCTTGATGCGAAAAGCGTTGCAAAAGTAGTCAAATATTTTGAACTACAAAAATTTTTTGCAGTTTTTTTTACTTGCTACGCTGTTTTTCTTTATATTTCTGTATTTGTTTTACCAAAGCGTCAATGCTCAGGTCCACCGCCTCCTCAAAAGAGTCGCAGATTTTCTCTGCAAACAAATCCTCTCCGGGAACTGAAACTCTGATTCCAGCATACTTATTTAGTGATGTTTCTGGCTTGACAACTTTCAATGACACCTCTACCTTTCCTATTTCTTCGCTGAATTTCTCCAACTTTGCAGTCTTCTTTGCAATGAATGCCTGCAACTGGTCTGACGCATCAAAATGAATTGCATGAATTTTTGCTTCCATAATATCTCCTTTCTTTAATTTAGTTTAGGCTCTTGGATGAGCCTGTTTATAAACTTTTTTCAACTCTTCAAAAGATGTATGCGTGTATATCTCTGTCGTGGCAAGACTTTCGTGCCCTAAAAGCTGTTTTACAGCCTCGAGTTCTGCATCGTTGTTTAGCATTGCAGTCGCAAAAGTGTGCCTCAAGACATGAGGTGTACGCTTTTTCAGAGTAACGACCTGAGAAAGATATATTTTGACAATATTTCCTACTGCATATTCCGTAATCCTTTTGCCTTTGTCATCTAAGAAGAATGCTTCTGGCGCTTCCGGAAACATGCTGTCTCTATCTTGCAGATACTTGCAGATTGCATCTTTCAGTTCTGTCGCGAAAGGAATCAGCCGCTGTTTGTTGCGTTTACCTGTTACCTTTATCTGCGATGCCGAGAGATCCACATCACGGACATCGAGTCCGATAAGTTCTGCGCGGCGCATTCCCGTGAGATAGAACATCAGTAAAATCAGTCTATCTCTACTTGCCTTAAATCCCGAACCAAACTCGGTAGAATCCAGAAGCCGGTTCATGTCCGACTCTTTAACGAAGCTTGGCAGGTATTTTTCTTTCTTGGGGCCTACGATTTTCAGCGTAGGGTCTTCTGTTATGTATTCCTTTCTCAGCAAGAATTTAAAGAAGGTTCTCAAGGAACTTAATCGTCGGTTAACCGATGTCGCCTTGCCTCCTTTTTCCATCATGCTCATCATCCACTGTCTTACAGCTTCCGATGTTACGGTTTGCCACTCCATTTCTGGATGCTGGCTTTTGAAGAAGGAATGAAACAGCCTCAAGTCATCAGCATATCTATCAACAGTGAGCGGAGAGTAATTCCTCTCATATTTCAGATATATTGAGAATGCATCTTCCAGCATAGAAACAATCGTTACACTTTTATTTTATGCAACGAAAGTAAGAAAAAAAATTCACAATTCAAAGAAAATTGGCGAAAATTATTATTCCTCGTTACGTTTTAGCTGCTGTACGTAAACAGCCTTTTCTCTCTTAAGTCTGTTCAAAACAGAAGGTTTGTCGAACTGCTGACGTGCTCTAAGTTCTTTTACTACACCAGTCTTCTCAAACTTTCTCTTAAACTTCTTAAGAGCCTTTTCGATGTTATCACCTTCTTTTACAGGTACTACAATCATGTTGTTGTTTAATTAGTTAATAAATATTTTGTTAGCGGTCGCAAAATTACTTATAGTTTTCGACTTAACAAAATTTTTAAATAAAAAACAGGCTGCCGGCGGGTAGCCAACAGCCTGTGTATGTTTATAAATCAAAATCAGATTCGAATTACAAGTTTGGGTTAAGTGTACCCCAATCCTTGATTGCAGGGATGATGCCAAGAGTTACAAGCTCGTCGCGCATCTTCTGAAGGTGCTCGTAAGAAGCCTGAAGAGCAGCCATCTCGTCTGCAGTACCCTCTGGCTCTGTGAAGTGAACGCCGTCCTTGTCGATAGTTGTAGGCATAGCCATCATCACGTTCTTGTAACCGAGCTTGTCGTTGTTAACGTAGCAACCAGCAGGAAGAGTGAAAGGCTCGCCGCCCATAGCACCCTCGATCATCTTTACAGCCTGATATGCTGGGCTCTGGAATGATGAACGACCGCGAAGCTTGATGATGTTTGAACCACCCTGGATAGTGTTGTGCTTGATTTCAGCCCAACGCTCTGCAGAAAGAGGAAGGTCAGCAAGTGGCTTGCCGTCAACCTTAACCTTAGAAGCGAATACAGCCATCTGCTCGCCGTGACCACCGTAAGTGTGAGCGCCTGTTACCTTATCCTGCTGTACGCCGAACTCCTGAGCAAGCTGCTGCTGAAGACGAGTTGAGTCGAGAGCTGCAAGTGAAGTCAACTGGTTTGGCTTCAAACCTGAGTGGATAAGTGCAGTAAGAGCTGTTACGTCTGCTGGGTTGAAGATAACAACAACGTGCTTTACATCTGGGCAATACTCCTTGATGTAGTCGCCGAACTGAGCAGCAATCTGGCAGTTACCCTTGAGAAGATCCTCACGAGTCATACCCTCCTTACGTGGAGCACCACCTGAAGAGATGATGTACTTAGCACCTGTGAAAGCAGTCTTTGGATCGACTGTCCAAGTGATGTTTGCACCAGGGAATGCGCAATGAGCCATCTCGTCTGCTACACCGTGAACACCCGGTTCAAAGATATCATAAAGACAAATGTTTGGAGTAAGACCAAGCATAAGTACTGACTGAACCATATTAGAACCGATCATACCGCCGGCACCAACAATAACTAATTTTTCGTTTGTAAGAAAATTCATGTTATATTAAATTATTTGTTTTTAATTTCTCACGCAAATATATAAAATTAGCCTTACAACATTGGAGCATGATTCCAATATATTTCGGTTGAAAAACATCTTTTTTCCATAAATTTGTATATTTGCACTTTATAACTAACGATTTTGTAACATGGAGTTGATAAAAAGAAGACTTGAAGCTTTGCGCTCGTGGATGAAAAAAAATGAAATCGACGCTTTTGTCGTCCCGAGCACAGATCCGCACGATGGCGAATATGTTCCACAGCATTGGGAGGCAAGAAAATGGATTTCGGGCTTTACGGGCTCGGCTGGTACATTCGTCATAACAAACAGTAATGCAGCCGTTTGGACAGACTCACGATATTTTATACAAGCAGAGCAGCAGCTCGAAGGCACAGGCATAAGACTGATGAAAGCGGGGCTCGACTCCACTCCTACCATAGCCGAATATCTGGCAAAAGAGCTGAAGCCGGGAAGCAACGTGGGCTTCGACGGATGGTGCTGCACATCGTGCGATTTCATCCCATCAAGCCTCAACGCGGTTGCTACCTCCGACCCATTCGACACGATTTGGGAAGGCAGACCAGAACTGCCGCTCGACCAAGTAGTCATACAGCCTCTGGATTTTGCCGGCGAGTCTGCCGAAAGCAAGATTTCGAGAATAAGGACTGTCCTAAAGGAAAGAGGAGCCGACGCAACGGTTCTGACAAGACTCGACGACATAGCATGGACGCTGAATCTGAGAGGCAACGACGTGCATTGCAATCCTGTCTTCATCAGCTATCTTGTTATCTCACAGAGCAAGGCAAATCTATTTATCGACAAACGAAAGATTACGGGCGAGGTTGAGAGTTATCTGGCAAAATGCGGCGTTGAGTGTTATGAGTATGCCGATTTTCTGAAATTCGACTTTCATCTGCCAACGGACAGACTGACATCTGTCTGTCTCGACGGCTCGTGCAACTATGCCGTCCGCGACTATATCACCAACATCTCAGCCAATTTTTGTCTGCTGAGGGGCGACAACTCGCCTATCGTGCCGCCGATGAAGGCAGTAAAGACAAAGCAGGAGCAGGACGGATTCCACAACGCGATGCTTCGCGACGGCGTGGCTCTCGTTAGGTTCGAGATGTGGCTCGAGGAGAATGTTGCAAATGGCAATCTTACGGAGATAAGCATTGACGAGAAGCTGACATCACTCCGCGCCGGGCAGGACTTGTTCAAGGGGATAAGTTTCGACACGATAGCGGCATATCAGTCGCACGGGGCAATAGTCCATTACGAGGCAACTCCCGAGACTGACGCAGAGATAAAGCCCGAAGGTCTGCTGCTTATTGACTCGGGCGCACAGTATCAGGACGGTACGACCGACATAACCCGAACATACGCCCTCGGAGAAGTAACAGACGAGCAGAAACGCGACTATACGCTTGTCCTGAAAGGTCACATTGCCCTCAGCTCGGCAGTCTTCCCCGAAGGAACCTGCGGCACTCAGCTCGACGCGCTGGCACGCTCGGCTATGTGGAAGTACGGCATAAACTATCTGCACGGCACGGGACACGGTGTTGGCTCATACCTCAACGTTCACGAAGGTCCTCACCAGATTAGAATGAACCACATGCCTGCCGTTCTGAAAGCGGGAATGACCGTAACCGACGAGCCGGGAATATACAAGAAGGACAAATACGGCATCAGAATAGAGAACACTCTTCTGATTACAGACGACAGGGAGACTGAATTTGGCAAGTTCCTGAAGTTCGAACCGCTGACGCTATGCCCTATCGACAAGAAGCCGATTGTAAGAGAGATGCTAACCGTCGATGAGATTGAGTGGATAAACAACTATCACAAAACGGTTTACGACAAGCTCGCGCCGCTACTCAACGACGAGGAGAAGGCATGGCTGGCAAACGCAACATCTAAAATCTAAAAAAATATGGCACTAATAAAATCGATAAAAGGACTTACGCCTAAGTTTGGCAAAGACTGTTATTTTTCTGAGAACGCCACAATTGTCGGCGACGTTACGATGGGCGACGAATGTTCGGTATGGTTCAACGCTGTTGTGAGGGGCGATGTGAACTACATCAAGATTGGCGACCGCGTTAATATTCAGGATGGCAGTTGTCTGCACACCGCATACCAGAAGGCTTATATTGAAATAGGTAACGACGTGACAATAGGTCACAACGTGACGCTTCACGGCTGCAAGATTAAGGATTTCGCCCTCGTGGGAATGGGTGCAACGGTTCTCGACAACGCGGAGATTGGCGAGGGGGCGATTGTTGCTGCCGGCGCGTTGGTGCTGCAAAACGCAAAGGTGGGCGACTATGAACTTTGGGGCGGTGTCCCTGCGAAATTCATCAAGAAGATTGACCCCGAACAGACGATGCAACTGAACAAGACGACTGCCTCGCACTATGTTATGTATAGCAAATGGTATGCTGAAGAAACAATTGACAATTCTGATTTGAAAGTTGAAAATTGAAAATTGAAAAAATCATAATTCAAAATTCATAATTGATAATTCAAAATTATAGAAAGGGGGGCATTTTTGTCTTTTGGTAAATACGAAATGGTGGCAAGGTACGTCCAAGGTACATCCAAGGTACGTCCAAGATACATCCAAGATACATCCAAGCAAGCCGGAAGGAATAGGAAAACAATTCAAAAGGTAGACAAAAGATTCGATGGTGGTTCGTCTAAAATCTTATGAAGGTTTTCTATGGGTAGGGAGACAATTGACAATTCAGAATTCATAATTCATCATTTGGAATTAAATTATTTTTGCGAGTTCGGGATACCATTGCCGACTGTTGATTATACTTATTACAGGCTCTGAAAACCCGAACGGAACCCGAAGCTATCCCGAATAAATCCTACGGCAAACTCCAATCAACGGCATGCACTCAGTAAGAATGCTCCATCACCTGCCGCAATGGGCGACCACTTTCAGGGTAGATGATGTTCGTGTCGTTTTAGTCCGCAGATCTTACGGATGCTGCGGTTACTGAGAGGTGACGCATCCAGCGTCATTCCAAATAATCATCTCATGATACAGGAAAAGATGCATTAATATACGTTAGTCGAACCTATGATGAAGCTACCCCCTTGCTACCATCTTACTATCCCCTTACTACCCCCTTACTATCAACCTAGCAAGAAAGGGACTTTTTGTTATCTTTCTGTATGATGATTCATTTTTCATCTGTATATTTTTGCACAATGCGATTTGTTCGAATAACTTAACACAGAAAACGCATTTCCTTACCACGAATTCGCGTGATTTTTTGAAAAAAAGCGGAAGAAGGAAGATGGATGTGTTGCGTCCTATCTTCCTTCTTCCGTATTCAATAGTTACCTTGCAAAAGCAGGCAAACGAAAAGTCTGATTAGATGAAGAACTCGCTCTCGTCTACAAGACCGGCACGAAGCGCGTATTTGATTGCATCGTGAACGCAGTTTACGCCAAGTTTGCGGAAGATATTCTTGCGGTGCGAGTTGATTGTGTGTACGCTCGAGAATCGGTCGGCGGCGATTTCCTTCGTCGTTTTGCCAAGGGCTATGGCCTTCAGAATCTCGCGTTCGGTATGAGTGAGTTCGTCGCGACGGTTCTCAGCCTCGGCTGCCTTCTGCAACAGAATCTGGGTTGCCTGCTGCGAGATGTAGCGCACGCCCGTCATCACATAGTGAAGAGCCTCGCGCATACTGTCGAGCGATGCGTCCTTGTAGGCAACACCCACGTTCTGAGTCTGATAAACGACATAGCGAAGGAAGTTTGGCGTAAGTTCTTCTGACAAAAGTAGCCAGCACGATGTGTTCTGATAAAGGTCGCACACAATCGTGAAGTTCTCCTGATTGGTGAAGTCGAACATAGTATAATCTACCACAACCGCCGTTTTCTTGCCGTCGCGAAGCAGATTGTTCAACTGCGTTTTGTTCTGCGCATAGGCAATCTCCAAGTCGTCGATATGTATTTCCTGTGCCACGCTTCGGCTCAGAGCCTCGATAGCGTATGCCGTAAGAGGCTGATTATCTGCTATAATAAGTCGTTCTACTATCATGTTTGCGTTTTGTTTATTGGTTTTCTTAAGGTATTACTGACCGCCGAGTCGTTCGAAGAAGACGATGATGTCGTCCCACGTTTTGAAAGGGTCTTCGCCAAACTTGATGAACGTGCCCATAAACTTGTCGGCTCCGTTTACATCGCGGTCGTCAA
This sequence comes from Bacteroides sp. Ga6A2, assembly GCF_000702225.1. Lineage (NCBI taxonomy): Bacteria > Pseudomonadati > Bacteroidota > Bacteroidia > Bacteroidales > Bacteroidaceae > Bacteroides > Bacteroides sp. Ga6A2. Next base: position 53,337 of record NZ_JNKX01000016.1, read on the forward strand.
TAAGATAGTCGCCATAGTTAAGTTCCTTGTGGTGGCTCACGATAAGGCGGCGGAAAGAACCTACTCCCAGATGCTTCTGCACCCACATCAGCTTGTCAGACCATGCCGTTGGGTTGCTGAAAGGCGGGCTCGTGAGGATGTATGTGTCGTAATGCTCCGACAGATAACGGAAAGCCTTCACCGCGCTCGGCATAGGGTCGAGATTGGCAAAGAATCCCGGAATGTCGTAAACCCTGCCCTTGTACTGCTCCAGCAGAGTCTCGTCCTTAATCTTGCGCCATCCGTTGTCGAAGTCGGCAAGAACGCCGTCCATATCAATATACAGAACCGGTTTGCTGCGCCCCTCCTGTCTGTCGTCAATCCAGTTGATTATCGGGAATACCGAGTTTATCAGCACGCTGTCGTTAAGGCGATGCTCGCCATCGAACATTATGCCGTTTATATAATGTGAGGCGAACATATCGAACGTGTGAACCACCGGGTCTCTGTCGCCGAACAGTCCGTAGACGCGCGTTCTGCGCTCTTCCTCATCAACATTCTCGAAGCAATGCGATGCCACCTCCTTAAAGGCATCAGCCTCATCTTGGGTTACGAAGAACTCAGTTGCTCCGTCCTCGCGCGGATTGAGCCATTTCTGCTTGCCCATTCCATGCAGAGTCTTCAGCGTCTCGCCTATCTGGAACGCCGGGTTTACAAGAATACGGTCGAATCCATATAGTTGCTCGGCATACATTCCGCCCATAGATGTTCCGATGATGAGGTCGGGCTTTTCCGTTTCGCAGATATTATGCAGCAAGTCCATCGCCTCGTGTGCGTTGAGAGGCAGGTCGGGCGCAACGATACGCGTGTTTGGCAGCATGTTGCGCAGGTTCTTTACTGTGCCCGAAGCTCCCGACGATGCAAAACCGTGAACATAGAGTATAGTCTTGCCCTTCATCAGTTCGGGGCGTTGGTATATCAGCTCCATAATATCGCTTTTTTTGTTTTTCGTTGCAAAGATAATGCTTTGTAGACGAGAAGCACACGAAAAAAGAACGTTTTTTATGCTTTTTAGAATAAAAAATTGTAGTTTTGCCATCTACTATTATAAATATACAGAAAACATATAGATAATTGGAATCTCTAAAGGAAAAGACAGCAAAAGGTCTGTTTTGGGGCGGACTGAGCAATGGAATACAGCAACTGCTCAATCTGGTGTTCGGAATATTCCTCGGCCGACTGCTCTCGCCATCGGAATACGGAATGGTGGGAATGCTCACCATATTCTCGCTCATAGCCGGAAGCATTCAGGAAAGCGGATTCATTGCCGCCATCGTGAACAAGAAGGAAGTAAAGCATGAGGACTACAACGCCGTGTTCTGGTTCAGTTGCCTCACGAGCATCGTCATCTACTCCATTCTGTTTGCCGCCGCTCCGCTGATAGCCGATTTCTTCCACACGCCCGAACTTACAGCTCTGGCGCGCTATTCGTTCATCAGCTTTGTAATTGCCAGTTTCAGCACCGCGCACTACGCCTATCTTTTCAGAAATCTGATGGTGAAGCAACGCACCATCGCCACGTTCTTCGCCATGGTCGTTTCGGGAATTTCTGGCGTTACGATGGCTTTCTGCGGATTTTCGTATTGGGGAATCGTTACGCAGAACATCATCTACATCTGCATAACCACGGCTTTCGCATGGCATTTTGCCAAGTTCATGCCGTCGTTCCGAATAGATTTCAGCCCGTTGAAGAAGATGATTGGATTCAGCTGTAAGATTCTGCTAACCAACATCTTCAATCACATAAACAACAACATCTTCACGGTAATTCTCGGTAAGTTCTATTCAGACAAGGAAGTAGGAAACTACACTCAGGCAAACAAATGGAACACTATGGGACACTCGTTCATAACCGGAATGATGAACCAAGTGGCGCAGCCTGTCCTTGCCAGCGTAGAGGGCGACAACGAGCGTCAGGCACGTGTCTTCAGAAAGATGCTGAGGTTTGCCGCCTTCGTTGCATGCCCGGCAATGCTCGGTCTGTCTATCATCGCGCCCGAGCTGATAGAGATTACCATCGGAAGCGCGTGGGCTGAGAGCGCAAAGATGATGCAGATTCTGTGCATCGGCGGTGTGTTCATCCCAATAACCACGCTTTATTCTAACCTGATTGTGACAAAGGGCAAGTCGGACATCTTCCTCTACAACACCATAGCCATAAGCGTTACGCAGCTGAGCATCGCACTCATAACCTACCCTATGGGACTGAAGGTGATGCTCTACGCCTTTATCTGCGTAAACATAGCATGGATTTTCGTGTGGCATCATTTTGTAAACCGCGAGATAGGACTTCCGCTCTGGGGAACGATTGGCGACATAAGCCGGTTCTTCGCGCTTGCAGCCATCGCCATGACGGTTGCCTACTATTCGGGCATAGCCATTGGCAACATATACATAATGCTCGGTGTTAAGATAATAGTAGGAGCATCGGCATACGCTGCCCTGCTGTGGATTTTCAGAATTCCTGAGCTGAACGAAGGCATAGAGTTCGCAATGCAAAAAATAAGAAAGAAATGAAGAAGGTATCGGTCGTGATGTGCACCTACAACGGCGCGCGCTACATCAGAGAGCAGATTGAGTCGCTGCTAAGGCAGACTTATCCGCTGCACGAGATTATCGTTCAAGACGATGGCTCGACCGACGGCACTTGCGACATTGTGAACGAATATGCGGCGCATAATCCTGTCATCAGACTTATTCACAACGACGGCGCGCACGGCATAAACAACAACTTTTTCTCTGCCTTGCACAAAGCCGAGGGCGAATTTATTGCTATTGCCGACCAAGACGACATCTGGGAACCAGAGAAAATTGAGTGGCAGATGCAGGCGATAGGCACTCACCTTCTTTGCTCGGGACAGAGCAAGCCCTTCTCTTCAGACGGATTTCCTGTAATATGGGACAGCCGAAAGCCAAACTATCACATCCTGCGCCTCTGCTATCTGGGCGAACTTGCAGGACACACGATGCTCGTGAACCGCAAAATACTTGATTATTTGGGCGAAAAACCGAAATACAAATATATGTACGACTGGCAACTGCAAATGATTGCGGCCGCCAACAACGATATTGTATATATAAATAAGGTGTTGGTGAACTTCCGCCGGCACGCCGACGCATCTACCGCCACAAAGCCTACAAGCAGCAAATTCGGGCTGAAGAAGGAACTGAGCACGATGCTGATGCTCATTGTGCACAGACATGCGTTGAAGCAACACATCATAGAGCGTTTTGCAGCCATCGAGGAGTTGCTTTCGGCTCTTCCGTTCAACACGGCTGACAAAAAGACAGCCATCGAGATGGCTCACTATCAGCAGAAAAAAGGTCTGTTTAACATGATAAAATTCTCATTCTTCTGTGTAAAACACCGAAACTATCTGTTTCACACCGAAGAAAAAAGACATCTTGTTGCAATAGCAAGAGCATTGTATTATCCTGTTTATTGCGGATATTACTACCGTGGAATCTTAAAAGACAATCAAAAATAAGCGTACAGTCCCACTTTTGCTTACATTTTGCAATCGCCACCCCATAGAAACGGTTGTAAAACATAAAAATTACTTACATTTTATTTTGGCATATTCCGTTTTTTTAGATTATATTTGCATTAACGATATATGACAAAGTGCAACCAAACGCTTTACATATTATCATTGCAAATACGAAACCTTATATAAAAATTGTAGTTATGAATATCAAAAAGATAATGGCCGAGCTTGAAGCCAAGCATCAGGGCGAAAAAGAATATCTACAGGCGGTAGAAGAGGTTCTTCTCTCTATTGAGGATGTTTATAACCAACACCCCGAATTTGAAAAAGCCAAAATAATTGAACGACTTGTCGAACCAGAACGAATCATCACTTTCAGAGTTCCATGGGTTGACGACAAGGGAGAAGTACAAGTAAACATAGGCTATCGCGTTCAGTTTAACAGCGCGATAGGTCCTTACAAAGGCGGACTACGATTCCACCGCTCGGTAAACCTCTCCATCCTGAAGTTCTTAGGATTTGAACAGACTTTCAAGAATGCCCTCACAACCCTTCCGATGGGCGGAGGAAAAGGCGGCTCGGACTTCTCGCCAAGAGGCAAGAGCGATGCCGAGATAATGCGATTCTGCCAAGCATTCATGAACGAGCTTTACAGATACATCGGTCCAGAGGTTGACATCCCGGCAGGCGACATAGGCGTAGGCGCAAGAGAAGTGGGCTATCTGTTTGGGCAGTACAAGAAGCTGACGCACGACTGGAGCGGCGTGATTACGGGCAAGGGCATCGACTTCGGCGGTTCGCTCATAAGACCAGAGGCAACAGGCTTCGGCGGACTTTACTTCGTTAACGAAATGCTCGCAACAAAGGGCATCGACATAAAGGGAAAGAAGATTGCCATCTCGGGCTTCGGAAACGTGGCTTGGGGAGCAGCACGAAAGGCAACAGAGCTTGGTGCTAAGGTAATAACGATTTCTGGTCCTGACGGTTACATTCTCGATGAGGGTGGATTGGACGACCGTAAGATTGAATATATGCTCGAACTGAGAGCAAGCGGAAACGATATCTGCCGACCTTATGCCGAGGAGTTCCCAGAGGCTAAGTTCTTCGAGGGCAAGAAGCCGTGGGAGGTAAAGTGCGACATAGCTCTGCCATGCGCAACCCAGAACGAACTGGACGGCAACGACGCCAAGATGCTTATAGACAACGGCTGCCTGTGCGTGGGCGAGATTTCGAACATGGGTTGTACGCCTGAGGCTATCGACACATTCATTGCACACAAGATGCTATATGCTCCGGGCAAGGCGGTAAACGCCGGCGGTGTGGCTACATCGGGTCTTGAGATGACTCAGAACGCCATGCACCTTAGCTGGACAAGCGCAGAGGTTGACAAGCAATTGCACACTATCATGCACAGCATTCACAGCCAATGCGTTAAGTACGGCACTCAGCCCGACGGTTACATCAACTATGTTAAGGGCGCGAACATTGCCGGTTTCATGAAGGTAGCGCGAGCAATGATGGCACAAGGAATTGTATAAAATGACATTTTTTATAATATCAAATCTCTCAAAAAAATAACTTTATTGCGGTGGACTCTCGTGGTGAGACTCCACCGCATTTTTTTGCCAGATTTCTTCAGTTAAGCCCTTCGGGGGGGGGCGAGGCAGCAACAAATATCACTCTTACGAAAGATTTTTCGGATAGACGCTGAAAGCGTCTCCACTCAGTAACCGTAGGTCGGAACGACCTGCGGAAAAGATAATCAACAACAAGCACTCTGAAAGAGTGCCCCAACTGCGCAATATGGGCAACAGCGGTGGGGGCACCGACAAAGTCTCCGACATTTGTTTAGCCGTAATTGTCGAAGCACTCTTGATAAGATTAAGTATATTTTATTGACGTTCAGAGAGTTTAATCTCCGGCAAATCTCCGACATTTTGCGCGTCGGCAAATATCAAACTCACTTAGATAACGCAATGGATTCTATATTACTAAGCATGAATCTCTGTCCCCTCTAAGTTCTGCCGAATTTGTCGCTCGAACTCTGTTCGCTTGCTACCGAAGGGACGCAAGAATTTGGCAGCATCAAAAAAACGGGAGTTTGCAACTCCCATTGTCGCATAGCGACAAAATGTCATGCAATACGTCATGATTTCTGGTCATGCGTAAGAACTCTTTTTTCAGCGGTGGGAATTACAAATTCCCATTTTACATCAAAGCCGAATTGCAAATTCGGCTTAACTGAGGGGATGCCTTTGGGAAGCTACATTAACACTAGGCTATATATAACTTTATCTCCATTATGGGGGTATCTCCCCAATCTAAGAACCATTTACCAAGGTAAATCATTTTCATTATCTACTTCCGAGCCTTCAATTTTTCCAATAAATTTATATGGTATAGCATCCATACCTGCAAACAAATCAATTGGTTCAACTGACGAATTTCGTATATACCCTTCATTCAAGTTCCTATCAAGATCTAAGGTGTCAATAGCATGAAGTATAACCTCATTATCCTTTGTAATCGAAAGTACATCTTGATACTTGTTGGAACTCATAAAATTGCGAACTTTTATTGCTATACCATCTTCTATTACCTGAGCATGGCTATCTCTCAAAAGTATGACTTTGTCAAAATATTCTATTACACATCCTTTTGGAATAGTAAAACCCGAAACTATTCGTCCAAAGTCTTTTATAGTACTATCTTTCGTAGCCTGCTTAACATACTGGGACAATGTGAATTCACCAATTTCACCTTGTCTATTTCCTTTCAATGTTACCGTTACAAGTTTTCCATTCTTCAAATGTAAAAAAGCATTAGTTGTTCCATTGAAACAATATAATATATCCTCTTTATTGATTCGTGACATTTCAAGCATACTATCCATACTATGCTGTCTAATACCAAAGTTACTTATTCTCTTACTTTCTGCTTTTTCCCAATATTTCACATTCTCATTTTTTACAGTCTCGCACTCATTAGCATAAAAAGAAAAATCCGCAGTATCTGAGTAATTAAAGATATCATAATCAGACCATCCCGTACGTAAAGACCTTTGCATAATAACATCACGATCATGAATGAATGTTGTACTATCACCATCCATGTCGATAGATTTGGCTATCAAGCCATCACTATCAGCAGAAGCAACAAGTTCTCCGAACTTAGGATTAACACTAATTATTTTAGAAGAATCAAAACACTTTTCAATTTTTGCCGGATTAAGTTTTCGTCCTACTGGTCTTAATTTTACTTCATATAGACCTTTACGACATCCGATAAACATCCTCATACCATAGATTCTAAAATCAATAGGAAAGGACTCGTATTCACATACTGTCGTCATCAAGTCTTCAAAATCTTCCCATTCGAGACGAAGGTCTTCATTCATCAACTGATTCCAATTTCTATATATAGCATCTTTGACTCCTGGTATTTTCAAAAATGGTTTTATTTGTTTGCTATAGTAGTTTTCATTTCTACGGAATGCTACTTTCAGCAACTCTGTCTCACCTCCAATCTTCTTTATTGCTCTATTAATAAGTTTTTCATAGGAGCCATATACGATTCTACCATCTTGCATGACAAAGAATATATACCCTCCATAAATATAGCAATCAAGAGCTTTGACTGATATCTTGAGTTGAATGGTCTTCATATTTTACGAGCTAATAATCTTGTATAATTTGCAATGCTAATCTTTTTTTTCTCTTTAAACTTATCGATCATTTCATCTGTAAGTTTGTCTTCATCCTTACTAAAAAATGGATAGCCATGCCATGCGTCATTGGCATTCATTGGAGTTTCAAAAATTGCAATCCGTTCTCCATCTTGACCTAATATTTCATGACAATCGTCAAGCAGAGAGAAGATACCACTATTATCTACAAACTCATTTGATTCTCCTTCAAGAAAAACATCGTATTGTTGAGATTTGTTGAGTATCCAATGTGTCTTATCCTCATGTTCTGCATTTTTAGCCTTACGTCCTTTTTTATGTACTTCCTTCACAGGATTGTGATATCCTGCAGGTTGGTAATATCTGTTACTTGGCGATGGACCAAATTTTTTGCCATCCGCCATTGCATGCTTATTGTATTGGTATGCCATTGTTTAAAAAAACTTTTGATTAGTCTACAGCCCCACCAGCAAAAGCAAGCGGGGAGCACATTAAGATTATTCTTTCGAAAATAGTTATTCGGCTATGCCGTTAAGATTGAATTTCTTGCCGTTCTTTACAATCACGAGCTTGCCGCCGACAATGTATTTGCCGTCTTTCATGCCGTTATCTGCCTTGGCATCTGCAATTCCGGTTGTTTCAGACTGAATGTCTACGGCATCTTCTACAATTGTGAAGTTCTTCCAGTATTCGGCAGCCTCGTATGCAGCCTTGCAGCCCGGAAGCACATGGAGTGTGCCATATTTATGGAACGAACGCGCCCCTATTTCCTGCGGAGTTGTGGCAAGATTAGTAACCGAGGTCAGAGCAGAACAATAAGAAAAAGCCTCATCTCTGATTATTTTTACTGAACTTGGAATTGTGACAGAAGCGAGATTCCAACAGCCATTGAAAGTATGTGTTTTAATTTCTGTTACCGAATTTGGAATTACGATAGAAGCGAGATTCAAACAGCCATCGAAAGCAGATTCACCAATACTCGTCACTGAATTTGAAATTGTGATAGTAGTAAGTCCCATACAGCCTATGAAAGCAAACTCGTCAATATTCGTCACAGAGTTAGGTATGGTTATTGAGGTCAGACTTTTGCAAGCCATAAAAGCGTTCTCTCCAATACTCGTCACATTATCCGGAATAGTGAAAGAAGTTAGTGCCATACAACTACGGAATGTCTGTCTTCCAATCCTTGTAATTGAATTCGGAACTGTGATAGAAGTAAGCTGACTACACCCCATAAATGCAGCATCACCAATGCTTGTCACGGATTTCGGAATTGTAACAGAAGTGGCATTATAACAGCTTTGAAATGCACCAGTTCCAATATTAGTCACTCCATCCTCTATCACAATTTTATTGATTTTACTTACCTCACGATACCAAGGAGCAACACCACGCTGAGCATCAATGTCGAAGTAATCAGGCATATCAGTTCCCGAGATAGTAAGAGTACCGTCATCAGACAGTTTCCAAGTAATGTCGGCATGAGTCACATTGAATGAAACAATGCTAAGAATAATAAGTAGTAAAGATTTCTTCATTTCTTATTTTTTCAGATTTTAAATGATTTATAAATAAGCGTTTACCCATGCAACCGTTCTGTTCGATATGTACAAGCAAACACGATAACAACAACCATGCGTTATGGCTTGGCAAAAATACTACTGTTTATCAAAACAAACAAATAAATTTTGTGCGTTTTTTGAAAGGAAAATGCACAATCTCTTCGGCAGATTCGCATATTTAACATTATTTCAGACTAGTTGCAACCGACATATTTCATTTTTTTTCTCTAATTTTGCAGAATAGTTTCTAACACTAAAAAATATATGAGAGTTCTTCTTGTCAACACATCAGAACGCATAGGCGGAGCAGCCATCGCAGCCAACCGACTTATGGAGGCTCTGAAAAACAATGGCATAAAGGCAAAAATGCTTGTAAGGGATAAACAAACTAACCAGATTACCGTTGTGGCACTCGACCCTTCGATAAGACATCAGGTGCAGTTTGTGTGGGAACGCGCGGTTATTTGGATGGCTAACAAATTCAAGAAGAACAATCTTTTTCAGGTTGACATAGCCAACACCGGCACCGACATTACCGAACTGCCCGAATTCAAGCAGGCAGACGTGATTCATCTGCACTGGATAAACCAAGGATTCCTGTCGCTGAAGGACATCGAGAAGATTATAGCATCGGGCAAGCCCGTTGTGTGGACTCTGCACGATATGTGGCCCTTCACCGGCATCTGCCACTATGCCAGCGAGTGCGACAAGTACAAGACCGAATGTCGCAACTGTCCGCTAATCTACGGCGGTGGCAGCAAGAACGACCTCTCGCACAGAACATATCTGAAGAAGAAGAAGATTTACAGCGGCTCGCACCTTCATTTTGTGGCATGCAGCCACTGGCTCGAGGACTTGGCAAAGCAGAGCTCGCTGATAGCCGGACACAGCATACAGAGCATTCCTAACGCTATAAACAACAACCTATTCAAGCCACGCGACAAGAAAGAGGCGCGACAGAAGTGCAATCTTCCGCAGGATAAGAAACTGCTTCTCTTCGGCTCGCTGAAGGTGACAGACGAGCGCAAGGGCGCGAAATATCTTATCGAGGCCTGTCAGATTATAAAGCAGAACAATCCCGAACTTGCAGAAAATCTTGGTGTTGTGATGATGGGCAACAAGGCTTCGGAGATGCAGAGCCTTCTGCCGTTCCCTGTCTACAACATGGACTATGTAAGCGACGAGCACACGCTGGTAAACGTGTATAACGCCGTAGACCTCTACGTCACCCCATCGCTTCAGGACAATCTGCCAAACACCATCGTCGAGGCAATGTCGTGCGGAACGCCGTGCGTTGGCTTCAACGTGGGCGGCATTCCGCAAATGATAGACCATCTGCACAACGGCTATGTAGCTGAGTACAAAAACGCATCGGACTTTGCCAACGGCATCTGCTGGTGTCTTGGCGACGACGAAAACAGCGGTCTGAGCGAGATGGCTTATCGCAAGGCAGCAGCCTCGTACTCAGAGAGTAACGTGGCAATGCAATACATCAACCTATACAACAAAATAACTGGAAAGCATGCCTGAAACACAGCCTCTTTTCAGCATCGTGACGGTATGCTACAACGCATCGTCGGAGATTAGGCGAACAATAGAAAGCGTTGATTCGCAGGATTTTGACAGTCTGGAGCACATCTTCATCGACGGAGCATCGAAAGACGATACGCTTTCGGTTATAAAAGAATATGCCGAGAGAGCACGGCACACCGTAAGTTTCTCTTCTGAAAAAGACAGGGGCATCTACGACGCAATGAACAAGGCTTTCGACGGCAGGGTACACGGCAGATACATAATGTTTCTGAATGCCGGCGACACGCTGAAAGGCAGCGACACGCTAAGCCAGATTGCCGAACTCGTTTCGGACGACAGCGAGCCGGGCGTGATATACGGCTACACCGAGGTATTGGACGAGAAAGGCAACTATCTTGGTATGAGAAGAAAAAACATTCCCGAGAATCTGAACTGGAAATCGTTCAAAAACGGAATGTTGGTGTGCCATCAGGCTTTCATCGTTAATCAAAAACTTTTCTGCAAGTACAATCTGAAATACAAATATTCGGCTGATGTGGATTGGTGCATCAGAATAATGAAAGAGGCTGAGAAGCAAGGAATTGAGATAAAAGGTACTAACATCACAATTTCGCAATTCTACACCGGCGGAGCAACGACACAGCATCACACCGAATCGCTGATTGAGCGTTTCAAAGTGATGACAGACCACTACGGACTGTGCTCAACCGTGTGGCATCATCTGCTTTTCGCAGTGCGAGGCATTGCAAAGAAAATCAGTTAGATGCAAGCGCCATCGTGAGCACGCTGCACTTGGCATCGCACACTTTCTGAATCTCGGAGATGAGCGAGATAGTCGTTGCACCCGTTGTAAGCACATCGTCTACAACAAGAACGTGCTTGCCTTTCAAAGCATCAGAATCGGCTACCGAAAAAATGCCCTCAACATTTTCTTGTCGCTGCTGGCGACCTTTTCCAATCTGCGATACGTTGGCTTTCGTTCTAACAACCGAGCGCGTATCTATCTGCAATCCCGTTATTTCTGATATTCCACGCGCAATCATCTCGCTCTGGTTGTAGCCGCGCTTTTTCAGTCGGCTTTTTGCCAGCGGAACAGGCACGATAACATCAACACCATCGAAAATCATTGTGGCAACAAGTTCTCGCGCCATCAGTCTGCCCATGAAAATGCCAATCTCCGGCTTGCCGTGAAACTTCAAATCCATCAGGATTCTGTGATAATTGCTCGCGCTGTGATATTTGAAAAACGACATGGCACGCTGAATATCTACCCTTCCCCAGAAAAGTTGTTCAATCTCGTTGCCCTCGGCACTTGCCAAGCCTGTACGAGGCAGATGCAGAAGGCAGTCGGCGCACAGAAACTGCTCGTCTTTCTGCAACCTCTCGCCACAAACGGTGCAATGTCGCGGAAAAACAAAGTCGAGCACGTCGGCAAGAAAACTCCGTGCTTCAGAAATCGTCTGCGAAAGCATCTTCTTCATCTCCACCTTCGATAAATCGTTGGATATAAGCGTATTCAAAGCCGCGGCTCATGGCGAATTTTATCAGTTTGCAACGACACTCGTAGTCGTTCTTGCCCTTGACGGACTTCTTCTTTGCCTTGATAAGCTGTTGAAGAATGCCGAGATATTCGTCCTCGTCGAGATTCTCAAGAGCCTCATCTATAGCCTCGGAAGAAATCTGCTTCTGCCTCAGGGCCATGCGTATTTTAGTCCTGCCCCACTGGTTGTAGCGCAGTTTGTCGTGTGCAAAAAAATTGGCATATCGGTTTTCGTCGAGAAAACGCTCTTTGTAGAGGTAAGCCACGATGCGATTCTGCGCCTCGGCATCAATCTCCCAAGCATCGAGTTTAGCCCTCACCTCAGCCTCGCAATGTTCTGAACCTGAGCACAAAGCCGTCACTCTGCCGAGAGCAGTTTCTTCTGAAATCTGTTTCTTCATAATACAGCCTTTATCATTCTGTCGTTGTCAAAGCGGTCTTTCCGCAGTTCGATATTCTTGTAGCCGAGCGATGCGAGCATCTCGGTTGTTTCCCGACCGAAAGCGCGGTTTATCTCGAAGAAGAGCGAGCCGTCTTCGTTGAGCATCTCGCGCCCAAGCACGGCAATGGCACGGTAAAACATCAGAGGGTCGTCGTCGGGGACGAAGAGTGCCAGATGCGGCTCATGGCTGAGTACGTTGTCGCTCATCTCGGCCTTCTCGCGGTTGCAAATGTACGGCGGATTACTCACGATTATATCGAACTTGACAGACGGCGTAACATTAAGCACATCAACCTGTTCAAATCGGACATCGGCATCGAGCTGACGGGCATTCTCCGCCGCCTGACGCAGCGCGTCGTCAGACAAATCCCATGCCGTTACGATGGCATCGGGCATCAGCTTCTTCAGCGATATGGCTATACATCCGCTGCCCGTTCCGATGTCGAGAATGGAACAGCCGTGTTTCGCCTCGCTGTCGGCAACAATCCAATCAACCAAATCCTCGGTTTCGGGGCGCGGAATAAGCACTCCGGGAGCAACCGAAAAGTCGAATCCGCAGAATTCTGCCTTACCTAGAACATACTGAACAGGCTCGCCTTTTGACAGACGAGCCACAATATTATCCAAATCTTGACGTTGTTTTGGCAATAATTGTATATCTTTGCCCATGCAAATATCGAGCAGCGAGATGCCGAACCTGCATTCGAGAACCATACGCGCTATGGCGTTGGCTTCGGAATCGGGATAGACGGCCGAAAGTTGCTGACGGATATGTGTAAGAATCTGACGCATTGTTAGTATTTAATGCAAAGATAGACAAAAAAGCGAATTAAAAATGACGATTGACGAGAAATATATGGCGCGCGCCATTCAACTTGCCAAAAACGGACGACAGAATGCCGTGCCCAATCCGATGGTTGGAGCGGTTATCGTGCTCGACGGCAAGATTATTGGCGAAGGATACCACATCCGCTGCGGCGAAGGTCATGCCGAGGTGAATGCGGTAGCGTCTGTCAAAGACAAGTCGCTGCTGAAAGATGCCACAATCTACGTCAGCCTTGAGCCGTGCGCCCACTTCGGAAAGACTCCGCCGTGCGCCCAACTGCTCATCAACCACAAGCTAAAACGCGTGGTGGTTGGCTGCGTAGACCCGTTTGCCAAAGTGCAGGGAAAAGGCATACAGATGCTGCGCGATGCCGGAGCCGAGGTAACCGTAGGAGTTCTGGAAGAAGAATGTAAGGCTCTGAACCGCCGTTTCTTCACCTTCCATCAGAAAAAGCGGCCATACATCACTCTGAAATGGGCACAGTCTGCCGACGGATTCATCTACAACAAAGATGCCGACAGATATCTTTCGAACCCGCGCACGCTGATGCTCGTACACAAGATGAGAGCCGAAAGTCAGGCAATACTTGTTGGCAGCCGCACGGCAGAGACCGACAATCCGCGACTCGACGTGAGACTGTGGCACGGCAAGAACCCGACGCGAATCGTCATAGACCGCCAAAACAGACTGAGCCGAAGCCTCAGCATCTTCGACGGAAGCACGCCGACGATAGTCTTCACAACATCAGAAACCGACGAGAAAATCAGCAACGTCGAGTTCGTGACGCTGAAAGCAGAAGACTTTCTGAATCAGATGCTTGCAGAACTTCACAAAAGGCAGATTCAGTCGCTGCTCGTTGAAGGCGGACGCGAGCTTCACCAGCTTTTCATAGACAACAGTCTGTGGGACGAGATAAGGGTCGAAGAGTCAGACATCGTTCTGGGCGGAGGCATAGAAGCACCTACAGTACCATCAGGCGCAAAGGCAGAACGAAAAGTTCAGTTCGGACACACAATAACCACGTTCCGCAACGCAGAATAGTTCCATTTTTAACAAAAACCGCTCAAAAGAGCATCTAAACCTCTTAATTATGCAAAAAATAGCAAGTAAATTCCATAATTTTATTTAAAACCGTTCGTTTTTATTCGTAGAAGCGAAAAATGTGAGTATTTTTGCACCTTGAAAATTATATATAATAAATTTGAACACTTTTAGATGAGAAAGTTAATATCTATCGTCTTTTCACTTGTGAGCATCAGTTTCATTTTTACATCATGCTTGAAAAACGATGATGAAGAAACAACCTATTCCAGCGAGTGCGTTATTACATCGTACAAATTGGGAACCCTTAACAAATACAGAACAGTCACAGCGTCTGACGGTTCGGACAGCATCGTAAAGGATACCGTAACCGGCTCAAACTACAAGTTTACCATAGACCAGCGCAACCTGACAATCTACAACACCGACTCGCTGCCTGTGGGTACAGACATTACGAAGGTGGTTGCAACAATCGGCGTAAGCGGATATTCGGTTACATTCACCCGAAACGACTCTATACTGACATACAGCAGCACAGACTCGCTCGACTATACAAACCAGATGCAGTTTACCGTACATGCCAGCGACGGACTGGCATCAAAGACATACACAGTTAAACTGAACGTTCATCAGACATACGCCGACTCGCTGATGTGGAGCAACAGCACCGTTAGCAACTTCCCTGCATCGCAGCTCGAGAACATTAAGAGCATCTACCACGACGGCAAAATAATCGTGTTCGGACAGAAGGACGGCGCGCTAATGATGACCGAAGCAAGCGCAGACGACACCAACTCGTGGAGCACACTTGCAGCAACCAACGGCATCAGCGGAACAGCCGACATCAACAACATCGTTCTCTTCGGCGGAAAGATTTACATCGTGGCTGGCAAGCAGATGTACGTCTCAGACAACGGTAAAGACTGGACAGCCGTTGAGGGTAGCAACAACGTGAACAGACTGCTCGCAGCATCGTCTTACGAGATTTTCGGCGTTGTTGATGGAAACTTTGCAAGTTACTCAAACGGCGAGTGGACTGTTAACGGCAATACCGACATCGAAAACCTGCCGGAGACTTGCGTAGCATTCAGCAGCAAGAAGATGAAGCACAATGCCACAATGGAGAAGGTTGTACTCACCGGAATAAGCGAGAACAACGACAGTTGCGGCGTTGTTTGGAACAGAATCAGCGCAGAGCAGGCATACGCCCGCCAAGGCTGGTCATATCTTCCAAACGAATATATTAACATCTACGCGCTTCCACGCCTCGCAAACCTCAACGTTCTGTCGTACAACGACGAACTTTACGCTTTCGGCGGTGCAGGCAAGATGAGAAGCACAAGCATCGACGCCCTCTCGGGTCTTTACATCTCGGGCGACGATGGCATAACTTGGAAAACAAAGACAAAAAAGACCACATTGCCAGAAGAACTCGAAGGCGTAACACGCGAGTTCACAGCGGTGGTAGACCAGAAGCATAACGCCATTCTCATAATCTTCAAGAACGGCAACATCTGGCGCGGATTCATTCCTGAAATCTACATAAAATAGAATGCTGAAGAATGTTGTGACAGCACTGCTCGCATGGGCAGTTGCACAAACAGCCACAGCACAGGAACTTGAATACAAGATGGAGCTGGGCGGTGCGTTGGGAGGAACCTTCTACATAGGCGATGCCAACGCTGCCCTGTTTAACAACATGGGGCTGGCAGGCGGAGCGAAAGCCGCCTACATCTTCAACCCCAGAATGAGCCTCAACGGCAATCTGCTTCTCGGCAAGATTTCGGGCAGCACCGACGATGTAGACACCGTCTATCCATCGGGAACAAAGGGCACTCCGGGCACGGCACGGTTCAGCCGCACGGTTGTAGACCTTGGAGCACAATTCGCCTGCAACTTCTTTGCCTACGGAACGGGAAAAGGCTACAAAGGCACACACAAGTTAACGCCTTACATCATGGGCGGAGCCGGATTCACCTATGCGCCATCGCCAGCCGAGGACGTGTTCACGCTTAACTTTCCGCTTGGAATAGGCGTTAAATACAAATGGCGAGAGCGCGTAAACGTGGGCATAGAATGGAGTATGAGGCTAACATGGACCGACAAACTCGACGTAACGAGCAATGAAGGACTGCAACTCGACAAGCCTTACGGACTGGAGAACGGCAGCATCTTTAAGAACAGGGACGGATATTCGTACACATTATTATATGTAACATACGATCTCTTCC
The DNA here is from genome assembly GCF_000702225.1 of Bacteroides sp. Ga6A2. NCBI lineage: Bacteria > Pseudomonadati > Bacteroidota > Bacteroidia > Bacteroidales > Bacteroidaceae > Bacteroides > Bacteroides sp. Ga6A2. The sequence goes on from NZ_JNKX01000016.1 coordinate 69,724, forward strand.
CTAAATACCGAAAATGTAACAACTTTTAATTATGGCATATATCGACCAAATAGATAAGACCAGAGTACCAAAGCACATTGCCATCATTATGGACGGCAACGGACGCTGGGCTAAGGCAAGAGGCGAAAAACGCACGATGGGACACATCGCCGGCGTTGAGACTGTGCGCCGAATAACCAAAACAGCAAAAAATGCTGGAGTTAAATTTCTTACTCTATATACATTCTCGACAGAGAACTGGAATCGTCCGGCCGAGGAAATCGAGGCTCTGATGGGACTCCTGCTGAAGAATCTTGAAGACGAAATCTTCATGAAGAACGACGTGAGTTTTCAGGTCATTGGCGACCTGAAACGACTTCCTGAAGCAATTCAGAAGAAGATTCAAGAGATGATTGAGCGCACATCAAAGAACTCCAGCATGTGCCTTGTCCTCGCACTCAGTTACTCGTCAAAGTCAGAGATTCAGAATGCCGTAAGACAGATTGCCGAAGAGGTAAAGGAAGGCAAACTCGATGCCAACGACATCAACGAAGAGGTGATTGGCAAGCATCTGTACACCAGTTTCATGCCCGACCCAGAACTGCTTATCCGCACCGGAGGCGAGATTCGTCTTAGCAACTATCTGCTGTGGCAGGCTGCATACTCAGAACTGTACTTCTGCGACACCTATTGGCCAGACTTCAGCGAAGACGACTTTTTCAAAGCCATCTACGACTATCAGAACCGCGAACGCCGCTTTGGAAAGACAAGCGAGCAGGTTGCAACAGAATAAACCTTAACTACTATAGTTTTTAGCTAAAAAGAATGAAGAATCTGAAATTTGCATTATGTCTGTGTACTGCCCTCGCGGCAGCGTCGCCTACGTGGGCGCAAGACAATAATGACGACAACGGGAAACCCAACATCATCTACTCCGGCACTCCACGGCAACTCGAAATCGGTGGCATCAGAGTGAGCGGCGTAAAGAACTATGAGGACTATGTGCTCATAGGATTATCCGGCTTGTCTGTGGGACAGACCATCGACGTGCCGGGCGATGAGATTACGACAGCCGTAAAGCGATACTGGAAGCACGGCTTGTTCTCGCAGGTGAAAATTGAGGCCGATAGCATTGTTGACGAGAAAATCTACCTTCATATTGCGCTCGCAACACGTCCGCGCGTGAAGGAAATCAACTACAACGGCATTAAAAAGTCGGAGCGCGAAGACCTTGAGGCAAAACTCGGTCTGATTAAGGGTAACCAGATTACGCCTAACATGCGCGACCGCTCTAAGCACATTATAAAGAAATACTTCGACGAGAAGGGCTACAAGGAGGCGGAAGTAAACATCGTTCAGGTTGACGACCCAGACAATCCGGAGCAGGTTATCGTCGACATCAACATCGACAAGAAGGAGAAAATCAAGGTTCACCAGATAAACATCGTCGGAAACACCGTATTCAGCGACAGAAAGTTGAAGAACGCGATGAAGAAGACCAACGAGAAGAACAAGATTCTGAACACCTTCAAAGCCAAGAAGTTCATTCAGGAGAAGTATGAGGAGGACAAGGGCTTCATCATCGACAAGTACAACGAGTACGGATACCGCGACGCGCAGATTGTAACCGACAGCGTAAAGCAGTACGACGACCGCTCGGTTGACATCTTCATTAAGATTGACGAGGGTCAGAAGTACTTTGTGCGCAACATCGACTGGGTTGGAAACACCGTGTACCCAACAAATTATCTGAGCCAGAAACTGCGCATGAAGCGCGGCGACGTTTACAACCAAAAGTTGCTGAACGAGCGTCTGTCTAAGGACGAGGACGCCATCGGTAACGACTACTACAACAACGGATATGTGTTCTACAGTCTCGACCCTGTCGAGATTAACGTAGACAACGACTCTATCGACCTTGAAATGCGCATCGTCGAAGGTCCGCAGGCTACGATAAACCGCGTGAAAATAACCGGTAACGACCGCCTTTACGAGCACGTAGTTCGCCGCGAACTTCGTACCAAACCGGGCGACCTCTTCAGCAAGGAGGCTCTTGAGCGTTCGTACCGAGAGATTGCGCAGATGGGACACTTCAACCCAGAGAACATCAACCCTGACGTTAAGCCAGACCCAACAAACGGAACTGTTGACATCAACTACATCCTTGAGTCAAAGGCTAACGACCAGATTGAACTTTCTGCCGGATGGGGTCAGACTGGTATCATCGGTAAGGTGAGTCTGAAACTTACGAACTTCGCCATTCAGGAGTTGTTCAGCAAGACCAAGAACCGCCGCGGAATCGTTCCGCAGGGCGAAGGTCAGACACTTACGCTGAGCGGACAGACAAACGGTACTTACTATCAGTCGTACAGCGTTTCGTTCCTCGACCCTTGGTTTGGCGGCAAGCGTCCAACCTCATTCTCGGTAACTGCATTCTACTCAAAGCAGACCGATGTGAGCAGCAGCTATTACAGCAACTATTACAACTATTACAACCAATTATACGGTACTTCGTACAACAGTTATGGTTACACCGCAGATAACTACTACGACCCTGACAAGAGTGTTCAGTTGTTTGGTGTTACTCTCGGCTTCGGAAAGCGTCTGCGCTGGCCTGACGACTACTTCACATTCAGCGCGGCTCTCACATACCAGCGCTACATGCTGAAAGACTGGGCTTACTTCCTGATTTCCGACGGAAACTGTAACAACATCAACCTTGAACTTGCGCTTAACCGAAACTCAACTGATAACCAGATTTACCCTCGTAGAGGCTCTGAATTCTCACTCTCGCTTGCCCTCACACCACCATTCTCTTTGTGGGACGGAAAGGACTACGAGAAGCTGTCATCTGTAAAGAGTACAGATAACAAAGAGTTGTACTTGGCAAACATGCAGGAGAAGTTCAACTGGATTGAGTATCACAAGTGGAAGTTCAAACTGCGCTCGTTCACGGCTCTTGCCAACGGAGCAAAGTGTCCTGTGCTGATGACACGCGTTGAGTTCGGTCTGCTGGGCCACTACAACAAGTACAAGAAATCTCCGTTCGAGACCTTCTATGTTGGTGGCGACGGAATGACAGGATATTCGAGCAGTTATGCAACCGAGACCATCGGACTTAGAGGTTACGAGAACGGAAGCCTCACTCCAACCGGAAGCGAGGGCTACGCTTACTCACGCCTCGGCCTTGAACTCCGCTACCCTCTCATGCTCGAGACATCAACAAGCATCTACTGCCTTGCATTTGCCGAGGGCGGTAACGCTTGGACAACAATAAACAAGTTCAACCCATTCGACATGAAGCGTTCTGCCGGCGTAGGTGTGCGCATCTTCCTGCCAATGATTGGTATGATGGGTATCGACTGGGCTTACGGATTCGACAAGGTTTACGGAACAAAGGGCGGAAGCCAGTTCCACTTCATCATCGGTCAGGAATTCTAACAAACCAGTTTAATGAAAGCATTACGAATCCTTGCAATATCAGCCATTGTCTGCTACAACCTGTTTGTGGCAGACAATGCCTTTGCCCAGAAATATGCCGTGGTTGACATGCAATACATTCTGAAGAACATCCCGGCATACGAACGCGCCAGCGAACAACTTAACCAAGTAAGCAAAAAATGGCAGGCCGAGGTGGAGGCACTGAATGCAGAAGCACAGACGATGTACAAGAACTATCAGAACGAGTCGGTGTTTCTGAGCGAGGAGCAGAAAGCTAAAAAAGAAGAAAACATTCTTGAAAAAGAAAAGGAGGCAAGCGAACTGAAACAGAAATACTTCGGTCCCGATGGCGAACTTTACAAGAAAAGAGCATCGCTCATAGCCCCGATACAAGAAGAAATATACAACGCGGTGAAGGAGATTGCCGACTCGAAAGGCTACAGCCTCGTTCTTGACAGGGCATCCGACTCGGGCGTGATATTTGCCTCGCCAAAAGTAGACATCAGCAACGAGGTACTGACAAAGTTGGGCTATTCTAACTAATTTTCAGCATTTTTAAGAAATATAGTCGTCTATTTAACAAAAAAATACAGTACCTTTGCCGCCGAAAACAAATTTGATAATATAAAAACGAGAAAAATAACAAATGAAAAAATTGATTCTATTGGCGCTAATTCTTGCGCCAGCATGTGCATTCGCACAGAAGTTTGGTCATATCAATTCTGCTGACATCATCCAGAATATGCCAGAGTTTACCGCAGCACAGAACGAGATTCAGGCTCAGCAGAAGACATACGAGACAGAGTTGAAGAAGATGCAGGACGAACTTCAGGCTAAGGGCGCAGAGTTCGAGAAGGAGATGGCTACACTGCCAGAGAACATCAAGCAGCGCCGCCAGCAGGAACTTCAGGACATGTACACTCGCATGCAGCAGTTCGCTCAGGAGAGCCAGTCAAACGTTCAGAAGCTTTCTAACGATAAGATGCAGGCTATTCAGGAGAAGGTAACAAAGGTTATCGCTGAAATCGGCAAGGCAGGCGGCTATATCTACATCATGGATATCACAGCCGGTATTCCTTACATCAGCGAGACTCAGAGCACCGACCTTACAAGTCAGGTAAAGAGCAAGCTCGGCGCAACAGGCGCAAAGACTACTCCTGCTAAGAAATAATTCTGATTAACAGACAACAATCTTGTCAAACCCAAAATTCTTTAAAAAAGTATGTTCAAGAAAATAATCATAATGGCATTGTGCATGCTGCCGCTCGCAGCAAGCGCACAGAGTAAATTCGGCTACTTTAACTACGACGACATGCTTAAGGCAATGCCTGAGTACACAGAAGCACAGAACAACCTTAACATGCTTAAGGACAACTATGAGTCTGAACTCAAGCGTTCGGAAGATGAGTTCGACAAGAAGTACACTGAATTCCTTGACGGGCAGAAGGAGTTTCCGAAGAGCATCCTGATGAAGCGACAGAAAGAGTTGCAGAACCTTATGGATCAGACTCTCGAGTTCAAGAAGGATGTTAAGGAGATGCTCTCTAAGGCAGAGAAGAACCTTATGGCTCCGGTTAAGCAGAAACTCGACGAGGCTGTTGCTGCCGTGGCTCAGGAGAAGGCTCTCGACTATGTCATCAACACTGCCGGAAACAACTATCCGTACGTAAACCCAAACACTGGCGTTGATATTACGGAACAGTTGAAGCAGAGTCTTGGAATAAAGTAAAACAGAACTGAACAACAATCCCTATAAGGGCGACACCATTATGGGGTCGCCCTTTCTCTTTCCCTGTAGATTATGGCACAACCATCATTCTCAAAAAATCCCGGACCGATAGGTCTGTTCGACTCGGGCTACGGAGGCCTTACGATTCTGAAACAGATTCAAAGCCTTATGCCCGAATACGATTACATGTATCTGGGCGACAATGCACGCTCGCCTTACGGCTCACGCTCGTTCGACGTGGTTTACGAGTTTACGCTGCAATCGGTAAAGAAACTCTTCGAACTGGGCTGCCAACTTGTTATTCTTGCGTGCAACACGGCATCGGCAAAGGCACTCAGAACCATTCAACAGAAAGACCTTCCGCTGCTCGATGCCGACCGCCGCGTACTTGGCATAATACGCCCAACGGCAGAGTGCATAGGCGCGCTAACCAAAAGCCGCCACGTTGGATTCTTTGCCACCGAAGGAACGGTTCTATCACATTCCTATCAGTTAGAGATTGAGAAACTACACCCCGACGTGAAAGTTACGGGCGAGCCTTGCCCAATGTGGGTTCCGCTTGTAGAGAACAACGAATACAACAGCGACGGTGCAGACTATTTCGTAAAGGCTCGCATAGACAATCTGATGAGCCGCGACCCCGAGATAGACACCATAATTCTGGGCTGCACCCACTACCCTCTTCTGCTTAACAAAATTAACAAGTACATTCCCAAAGGCGTTAACGTTATTCCGCAGGGCGACTATGTTGCGGCAAGCCTCAGCGACTATCTTAAACGCCATACCGAGATGGATGCCAAACTGACGAAGGGCGGCACTTGCCAGTTCTTCACCACCGAGAGCGAAGAGAAATTCAAAAAAAGCGCGTCGGTATTTCTGAATGCCGACAAACTGGACGTTAAAAAGATAACGCTGGTTTAAGAAAAAAAACGGTCGGGGTTCGAACAAGAATCCCGACCGTTTTTTGCCGAGAAGAACGATTTTCTGCTATATTTGCATCAAAAGCAAGACTAACCTGCTGAAAAACAAGCACGGACACAGTCTTGAGATGTATAACCCGTAAATCAATAGACACATTATGAAACAGAGTTCGAAAGAGATTCAGGAGATGTTCATGACGTTGCCTTTTTCCGAGACCATGAAAAACTGCATAGAAGAAACAGGCTGGCAGTTTGCCGACTCGCACATTGCAACAATAATCTACAACTTTCCTTTCCCGTATTTTGTGAGAAGGGAACTTCTGGAAGCAATCCACGACAACACAGAGGACGAGACGCTGAAAACGCAACTCGGACAGCGTTTTGAGGTTGACGACCTTAAGATTGAATCGTTTAAACAGCCATTAAACAACACGGTCTTCGCCGTTAAATCGTTCGACTTTTCCGACATCGGAACTTTCAGCGATTTCGATTCTGCAATGGAAAGCGTTAAGGACTATAACGATGAATTTTGTATCGAGAAGATTCAAGCGCTTTCTGAGGAAGCCGAACCGGCGGTAAAGAATTTTTCATTTCCATTCCGCAACATGGGCGCAGAGAACCAGACCGAATTCTGGGACATCGACAGCGCGCCCGACACTCTCGGAACAATATATTTCAACGAGGAGAAACTCATACACCGTTTTTGGAGCGTCACACCCGACAACGAATTCATCAGAAAAGTGGACAGCCTCGACTCCTCACGATTTGAGAATGCCTTCGTGCCGCTGCCAAACCCATTCGACAAGGGCGACAAGGTGCAAAGACTCTCGACTGGCGAGACTGTTGTGATAAACACAACAAAAGAGAAATTCAACGATATTATTGCCAAAGCCGAGAAAAGTGCCGACTACGATTACGACGACACATACGTATCGTTCATATTCAACAATGGCGAGGGGGTAAAAGACGATTTGGCATGCCTTTTCGAACTGGAGCGTGCATAATTTTGAAAGCGGCAGCAAAATGCCGCTTTTTAATTTTAGGCCTTCCACAAAGCAGAAGCTTTTTGATATATATCAAGAATGCACGTTCCAAAGATGTTTTATGGCAGCGTTTTTTCATTTCTTGGTGTTTTTTGACTTTCTTTGCATAAAATTTCAATAGCGAAAACTGAATATTACGTGTAAATAAACTGCAACAGACAGTAAATAAACATGTAAGCAAAGCCTGAAGTTTTAGAGACGGCATTGTTCATAAGAAAACTAAAGAACTGCTATCAAAAATTAAAGCATTATGGCGCAATCATTACATAGACACGGATTATGATGTTTTTCAGGAAACAGGTTGAACAATAATAATTATTACCAAAATGAAAAGCAAAATTGTATCATCTCTAATCATCATCGTAACATTTGGCGTTGCGCTTGCAAGAATGGCAAACTGTTCGAAAAAGGTCATCCTGCATTGGGACATCAGCGGCAACCTAACGAGTCAGGGAACTGAAAACCTCATCATCCTGCTACCTATGATTTCGGTCATAATTTTTGCAATCTTCAAATACTACGAACGGAATCCGTACAAACTGAGCACTCTTCCACGCATAGAGGAGAGCGAGAGCAACACCAAGATGCTGGTAAAGCACATTAAGACAATGGCTATGCTTACGCTGCTTGCAATGCTTTACATAACAATGTGCTCGGCTAAGATGGCAGACATACGACTGCTTATTATCGTGCCTTTCCTGCTGCTGACAATGGGATACTATGCCCACACTCGCAAAAAGATTAAGGCAGGCTTCTGCGCGCAGGCAAAATAACAGAGCATCAATATCATATTCGCAATAATTTTCACTATCTCGGGTGGTTGTCGGAGAAAACGATACCCATCCGAGTTTTTTATAAAATAAAGCCGCACGAACGTTTCCGGTTCATGCGGCTTTATTGCTTGTTTATGCCAGATAGATTCCGTCGTCGCCTTTGAGGACGATGAGATGCTGCTTGTACAAATCGCCCACAGCCTTTTTGAAAACCTTTTTGCTGACTTCAAATTCGTTGTAAATCTCGTCGGTCGAACTCTTGTCATGGAAACGGCAATGACCGTCGTGCGCCTTAATGTATTCGAGCAAAGTGTTAGAGAATTCGCTTATCTGCGCTCTGCCGTTGTTCTGAAGTTTCAAGTCAATCTTGCCGTCGGGACGCACCTGCTTTACGAAAGCTGTGAGGCGGTCGCCGCTGTGAACGTACTGGAACAACTCGTTCTGGTACAACATTCCGCTGAACTTATTCTCGACAATCACCTTAAAGCCGAGGTCTGTCTTCTGATAGACAAGCACCTCAACCTCGTCGCCGGGATTATAGTCGGGCATCTCGTCCGACAGGAATTTCTCTATCTTAGCCGATGCCATTATGCGGTAACTGTCCTCGTCTATGTGGCAATGGACAACGTACTTGTGTCCCTTCAGCATCTTCATTTTCTGCTCGCGGAAAGGCACGAAGAGATCCTTCATCAAGCCCCAGTCGAGGAACGCTCCGAACTGGTTTACCCAAGCCACCTCGAGATATGCGAACTCGCCCACCTTAACCAGCGGTTCGAGTGTTGTGGCAATCAGGCGTTCTTCTTGGTCGAGATAGATGAAGACGTTGAGCATGTCGCCCACCTGACAGTCTTCGGGAACGTATCGGGTTGGCAGCAGGATTTCGCCATCGTCGTGTCCGTCGAGATAAACGCCGAAATCTACCGTCTTTACAACCTCAAGCTGATTGTAGTTTCCTATTTTAACATGTGCCATAATCTTTAATCGTTTACTTGTTCATTTTTATCGTTATTTTCAGCCTCGGGAGTAATTATTTCGGTCTGCGCAGGCTGAATTATCAGTCCGTCTCTCATCTGAATGGTGCGGTCGGTAAGGCGAGCCAGTTCCTCGTCGTGAGTGACGATTACGAATGTCTGCCCGAACTTGTCGCGAAGGTCGAAGAAAAGCTGATGCAGCTCTTGCTTGTTCTTGCTGTCGAGACTGCCCGAAGGCTCGTCGGCAAATACCACCGCCGGATTGTTCATCAATGCGCGAGCCACCGCCACACGCTGTTTCTCTCCGCCAGATAGCTCGTTAGGCTTGTGGTTCATTCGCTCGCCCAGTCCCATGAAGCCAAGCAGTTCCTCGGCGCGTGTCTTTGTGTCCTTGCCGTGCTTGCCTGCTATGAACGCCGGAATCATCACGTTCTCGAGAGCCGTAAACTCTGGCAGAAGCTGATGAAACTGAAACACGAATCCGATATGCTGATTGCGGAAAGCCGCCAATTTCTTCTGGTTCAACGTTCTTATGTCCGTTCCGTTTATAACGATGCTGCCACTATCGGGGTTGTCGAGTGTTCCCATAATCTGGAGCAGCGTTGTCTTGCCTGCGCCGCTCGGACCAACGATGCTCACCACCTCGCCCTTCTCTACTTTCAAATCAATGCCTTTAAGCACCTGCAACGAGCCGAAGCTCTTTGTCAATCCTTTAACTTCAATCATTATTCAAATGCATTTTCATTGCTCTTGAAATCCAGCCCGTTGGCGACCAAGTAGCCGCCTTGTCCGACTTGACAGGCTCGATGAACGAGATGAGGTCTTCGTCCTCGCCCGTCTGGTCGGGGAATAACAACAGCAAACTGTTATTTGCAAAATATTTGTTTATCAGCGTCGGAAGTTCCTCGAACGACTGGCGGTAACTTATCGAGCCGCGGCGCGACGAAACGATAACAAGCAGATGGTCATAGTTTACCTCGCCGGTAAGCAGGATAAGGTTATCCCAACTATCGAGCAGAATGAACTCCGCACGCACATCCTTATGATTTTTCTTTATGTATCCTTCGATGAAAGGAAGCGTCTCTTTCGTGGCATGGAAGTTTACTCGGCACCCGAGTTGCGCGCCCATCCGTGCAATGCGCGACATCCACCTGTGGAAGCCCTTCTCGAACTCTGCCTTTGGCGGAACAGCCACGATTATTCGCCTGAGCGTGTTCGACGGGATTATGAGCTTGGCTATCGTAAGTTGGCGCGACATTCCCGTGAGCAGACTCTGAGTTATCGTTCCGTAGAACGAGTCGAGCATGTTGTTCTTCTGATGGTGCATACCCATCACAATCTCCGAAGCATCGAGTTCCTTCATGGCATGAAGAATAGCCGATGCCACGTTTGTGCCCAAACGATTCTGCGTCTGCATACGCACATCCGATGCGGCGGCAATCTTAACCGCCTTGTCGAGCATCTGCTCGCCGAACTGCTTCCGCGCATCGGCATGTTCATCGTCTATAACCACGTTCAGGCCTATCAGTCCGCGACCGAGTTTGGCGTTGCGCATAAGCATAGCCACCGACACAAGGTCCTGCATGGTGTAAGGATTGTATAGCGGAACAAGAATCTTCTCGTCGTCGCCCTCGTGCTTGACAGGATTCTCCTGAGCCTCGTGAGCCAATTTTGCCGCCCCGCGCTCGGTTGCAATAGAACTGATGATGCACGAGAACAGAATTATCATAACCACGCCGTTAAGCACCGAATGGTTCATCAGATACTCGCCCGGCGCAATCTCGAGCTTAGTGCCCACCATAACCATTGCCAGCGCACCGGCAGCATGGGCATCGGTCAGACCGAACATCATAACACCCTCGGCACGGCTCATCTTGAAGATTCGCATTATGCCCCATGCCGGAATAGCCTTCGACACGGTTGCCACAAGCAGCATTATAGCCACCACGAGGAGCGTATCGGTATCGGCAAGAAGGCGTACGTTGATAATCATTCCTACACCAATCAGGAAATAGGGAATGAACAACGCGTTACCCACAAACTCAAGCCTGTTCATCAGCGGAGACACATGCGGAATGTATCTGTTAAGGATTATTCCGGCAAGGAACGCGCCCATGATGCCCTCCAGTCCGGCAAGAGCCGCCATCGCACCGCTGAAGAAGACCAGCGCGAGCGAGAAGGTAAACTGCGAAACAGAATCGCCGTAATTACAGAAGAACCATCTGATAACCTTCGGAAACACAAGGAATACGAAAGCAATGTAGGCAACACATTTCAGCGTGAAGACCAGCCAGAAGAGCCAGCCGTCCATATCGCTGTTGTACGTTCCTGAAATAGCCGCCAGAATGAGCAGCGCGAGGAACAGAGCCACAACCGTTGCACCTATTGATATAGTTACTGCCGGATGACGGCTCAGTCCGTAGCGGCTTACTATCGGATACGTTACCAGCGTGTGCGATGCGAAGATACACGCCAGCAGCAGCGATGCCATGCACGAATAGTGAAGCACATAAACGCCCAGCAGATATCCTATCACAAACGGAGCAGCAAACGTAAGCAGTCCAAACACCGTTCCCTTGGTGGAGTTCTGCCTGAGCCCCACCATATCCATCTCCAGTCCGGCAAGAAACATTATGTAGAAAATGCCCACTCTTCCAAACAGTTCGAAACTGCTGTCGTAGAGCAACACATTAAATCCATAAGGGCCTATAAGAGTGCCCGCAATAATCATTCCGATAAGGTGCGGAATGCGCAGGCGGTTAAAGATTATCGGCGCAAACAAAATGATGCACAGCACGATAAAGAATACCCATGTAGGGTCTGTTATTGGGAAATTGGGTATCAGAGTGCTCATAAGTTCACGAATAAGTATAAAATTGTTGCAAAGTAAGTAAAAAAATTGGGTAAATAAAAATAAATTCATAATTTTGCCGACAAATTATAACATTTATAATTCATAAAACAAGACAAGAAAATGAAAGTAGCAATTGTTGGCGCTAGTGGTGCAGTAGGACAGGAGTTCCTGCGTGTACTCGAAGAGAGAAACTTCCCTATGGATGAGTTGGTTTTATTCGGTTCAGAGCGTTCTGCCGGTAAAAAGTACACATTCAAAGGCAAGGAGTATGAGGTCAAACTTCTTCAGCACAACGATGACTTTAAGGGCGTGGACATCGCGTTCACTTCAGCAGGTGCAGGTGTTTCAAAGGAATTTGCAGAGGATATCACCAAGTACGGTGCTGTAATGATCGACAACTCGAGCGCATTCCGTATGGACAACGACGTGCCATTGGTTGTGCCTGAGTGCAACGCAGAGGATGCACTTAACCGTCCACGCGGCATTATCGCAAACCCGAACTGTACGACAATCATGATGGTTGTATGCTTGCAGCCACTCGAGAAGATTTCGCACATCAAGACAATACACATCGCTTCATACCAGAGCGCATCTGGCGCAGGAGCAGCTGCAATGGCTGAACTTCAGCAGCAGTACAAGGAACTTGCCGAGGGCAAGCAGCCTACAGTAAACAAGTTCGCATATCAGCTTGCTTACAACGTAATTCCTCAGATTGACGTGTTCCAGGACAACGGCTACACCAAGGAGGAGATGAAGATGTTTAACGAGACAAAGAAGATTATGCACACCGATGCACGCTGCTCTGCAATGTGCGTGCGCATCTCTTCGCTCCGTGCACACTCTGAGGCTGTATGGATTGAGACAGAGAAGCCTATCAGCGTAGAGGAGGCTCAGGCTGCCCTTGCCGCTGCAAACGGTGTAACTTTGGTAGACAACCCTAAGGCTGTTGGCACAAAGGCTAACCCAGACGCTGCAAAGGAGACTCTGAAGGATCTGCCTTATCCAATGCCACTTTACACTGGCGGCAAGGACGATGTTTACGTTGGTCGCGTGCGCAAGGACTTGGCTAACGACAACGGCCTTACTTTCTGGCTCTCTGGCGACCAGATTAAAAAGGGTGCAGCCTTGAATGCCGTTCAGATTGCAGAGTACCTGATAAAGGTTGGCAACGTAAAGTAACCAGCCTGACTAAAAATAACTAATCAATAAAATAAAATTTACCATGAAGTTTCTCGACGAATTCAAGCAATTTGCCATGCGTGGCAATGTTGTCGACATGGCTGTCGGTGTTATCATCGGTGGCGCGTTCGGCAAGATTGTGACATCGCTCGTTTCCGATATCATCATGCCTCCTATCGGCTGGCTCATCGGTGGCGTTGATTTTAAGGATCTGAAGATTGTGCTTCCTGCAAATCCGCTTGCACCAGAGGGCGCAGAGCCTGTAAGCATCGGCTACGGAGCATTCCTTCAGAACGTGCTCGACTTCCTTATCATCGCATTCTGTATCTTCTTAATCGTAAAAGGCATCACAGCCTTGACAAAGAAGAAGAAAGAAGAAGAGAAGGCAGCAGCACCGGCAGAACCTTCAGAAGACATCAAGTTGCTTACTGAGATTCGCGATTTACTGAAGAACAAGTAAAACATTTTGTTTGAATTGGATATTTCAGTTGGCAGAATCGGTTTCCACTGATTCTGCCAATATTTTTATTAAACTACTCTACATGAGAGAAACTAAAAAGAATGATGATGAGAAGAATACTTAAAACAATCGCATTGGCTTTTGCCGCAGGACTCTTTTGCGCCTGCAACGATGATGTAGCAAGAATAAAATCAGGAGACTACCACATACCAAAGGAGATAGTGGAAGACTTCAAGTCACGCAACCCTACAGCCTTCATCAACGACCAATATGGATATGACGACGACAATTTCGTCTGCATCAAGTTTTCGGAAAAGAATGCCAAAGAATGTGTAACGGTTTACAGCAATCACAAATGGGCGGCAACACAGAAGAAATACGCATTAAAAGATGCGATGGATATTATGCCTCGCGCAGTAAAAGAGCAAATTCTGAGAATAGCCGACATGAGAAACTGGGAAAGCAACGATTATGTGATGATTATATCAAGAAACGGAATAGAAAACAAGTTGTACGAAGCCTATATCACGTTGCCAGACGATGACAACTCAAAAAGTTTATATTCATTTGCTTTCTGCGAAGATGGCACAAGACTTGACAATTGTAGTTGGTGCACATCCATTCAATCTGAAAATCATCCAAGATTCTGCCAGATATTAGAATGGGTGGCTGAAAAATATCCAAACGCATCAATCTTAGGCATTACCTACAGTTTTCGAAACTGCATCTACATCCGAGACAATGGAATACTGAAAATGATTCACACAAAGATGGTCAGTAACAATGACGAATTTAAGTGGGACGAAACCACCTATCCGCTCGACATAAACGAGCCACTTCCGCCTTCGGTTATTACCTACGTCGAGGCGTACAACCAAGAATATCCCGACAGGCCTCTTACAGAACTGTATATGAGCGAGAAAGAATCGGGATTATACTACAAAATGATTTTCCAGATGACTGAGAGAACATGGACGACAGAATACTCGGCAGTCACACCTAACTAACAAGAAAAACTATAACCTCTCTCACGAACATAAGAACGACAATATTCGCGAGAGAGGTTTTTATATAAAGATGGATACAGAAGGACTTTTATTCAACATTCAGAAAAACGACTCGGAGCAAGACTTTGCCACGCTTTTCCACCAGAACTACGAGAGGCTTTTCAGAGTAGCCTTCTTCTATCTGCAAGACGACGAGATGGCAAAGGATGTTACGCTCGACGTGTTTGCCGACATCTGGAACAAGCGCAAGACGATGATTGTGCCGCGCAACTTCAGAAACTTCAGTTTTACGATGGTGAAGAATGCCGCCATAAACATGCTGGAGAAAGAGCAGCGGTTCAGCCACGACGAACTGCCCGAGTCGGACAACGGCGCGCTGAACCCAAGCGAGAGGCTTGAGCAGTCTGAACTGTTCGAGGTGTACGAGAAGGCTCTTGGCGAACTGCCCGAGAAGTGCCGCGCCGTCTTCATGCATGTAAAGGAAGAAGGGCTGTCGTACGATAAGACGGCACAGCTCTGCAACATATCCGCCAAGACCGTAGACGCGCAGATGCAGAAGGCTCTGAAGCACATCCGCAGCGCGATTGAGGCGTATATGAAGCACGGCGACGAACAGGCAAAACGCTTCCTTTTAATTTTTCTTTAATTTTTTTCGTCATTGGCGTAGGGATTTTTTCTTTCGCGGCTGTCTTATAGGCAGAACAATAAAAAACTGATATAATACAACAATCTTACAGATGAAAAAAATTACTCTGACAATGTTGATGTTCTTGCTGAGCCACACGATGTCGATGGCGCAAGACCCAAGGTACACACTCGTTTATGGCGAGGAGGTTGAGCTGAAGAAGCCAATCGTAATAAACCCTTCGGACAAGCGTCCGATAAAGGTTATCCTCGACGAGCAACTGAAGAATACCGACATTGACTACAAAATCACCGCGAAACATATTCTGCTTTTCAAGAAAAAGCCTACGCCTGCTACAATCAAGACCAACTATCAGTTTCACGGTTACGTTATGGACAGCAAGTCGCACGAGAGCCTCATCGGGGCAAACGTGTACTGCCCTCTGCTGGCAACCGGCTGCACCACAAACGCCTACGGCTATTTCAGTATGCCGCTGCCCGAGGGCGAATACGACGTTACAATCTCGTACATGGGCTACGAACCTGTGCGCTCAAAGATAAAGTTGAGTGGCAACACCTTCAGGAACGTGATGCTTAACGAATCTTTGAAGCTGCCCGAGGTTATTGTTGAATCGGACCGCCCCGACACTGGCAGCCGCAGCACGCGAATGAGCGCGATGACAATATCGCCTCAGCAAATAATGAGCACGCCAGCCATCTTGGGCGAGGCTGATGTGCTGAAATCGCTACAGATTCTGCCGGGCGTGCAGCAGGGAATGAGCGGCACAAACGCCATAAGCGTGCGAGGCGGCAGCTCAGACCAGAACCTGTATCTGCTCGACGGCGTGATGCTCTATAACGTGAACCATTTCCTCGGCATGGCATCGGCTTTCATGCCCGAGGCAACAAAGCATATCGACTTTTACAGCGCATCGTTTCCGGCACGATATGGCGGCAGACTGTCGTCTATCGTAGATGTAAGAACGAAGGACGGCGACATGCAGAATTACCATGGATTGTTCTCCATCGGTCTGCTCTCGTCTCACCTCTCGTTCGAGGGTCCGATAAAGAAAGAGCGCACATCGTTCTTCCTCTCGGCACGACGCTCGTATGCCGGCTGGCTGATGAGCATCATGGCAAAGCAGGACGACGAGCAGCTGAAGTCGATGGACCTCTACTTCTACGACATAAACGCCAAACTGAGTCATAAGCTAAGCAACAACGACCGCCTCTATCTCGGCTTCTATCAGGGCAGAGACGGCTTTTACGAGGAGTTCAGAAGCGAAAACGAACGATATTACAACGGCGAGAGCCTGACAGACAAATCGGGCTGCGACCTCAGCCTTAAGTTCGGCAACACGCTGCTCAATGCGCGCTGGAACCACATCTTCTCGCCAAGTGTATTCGGAAACATCATGGTTGGATACAACCAGTTCAAGATGTATATCAACAACAAGAATTTCTACAACGACGATTTCTTCATATCCAACTACAATTCGGGCGTAAACGACCTTACGGCACAGATTGACCTCGACCATCATACGTTCCGTAACCACCACATCAAATTTGGCGGCGGATACACGATGCACCGCTTCAAGCCAGAGACGCAGACAAACAGATATACCGAGAGCGAGGTTTCGGATGGGGCTACAACAAAAACAGACTACAAATCGACCTCGGCAGGCGAGGAATCAGACGGACATGAATTATACGCCTACATCGACGACGACATGAATCTTGGCGACAGATGGCAGTTCAACGCCGGCCTGAGAGCCTTGATGTTCTCCGTTCCAAACAAGACTTATCCTGCCATAGAACCGCGTCTGTCGCTGTGCCACAACCTTGGCGGCGGTCTGCGCGCAAAGGCATCGTACTCGGTTATGCACCAGTATGCGCACATGCTAACCACCTCGACGCAGTTGTCGCTGCCTTCAGACCTCTGGGTGCCGATAAACGACAAGATAAAGCCTATCAGCGCAGACCAGTGGGCCGTTGGACTTACCTACGACCGTTGGAAGGGCATAGAGCTACAGATTGAGGCATACTGGAAGGAGATGCACAATCTGATTGAATATCGCGACGGAGCAGGCTTCTCGGGCAGTTCTATCGGATGGTCGGACAAGGTTAGCTCGGGCAACGGAAGAAGCTACGGCATTGAGTTGATGGCGCGCAAGAGCATCGGTCGCACAACTGGCTCGGTAAGTTACACGCTCTCAAAATCAACACGCCAGTTCTCCGACGGAAGCATAAGCAACGGCGAACGCTATCCGTTCGAGTTCGACCACAGGCACACCTTCAACATCCTTGCCATGTTCAAGGCTACAAAGAGCATCGACCTGAACGCAACATGGTACTTTGCCACTGGCGGATACACCACGTTGTCTACTCAGCAGACAAAATACATCTTTCCGCAACAGAACAATGGCGGACAAACTTTCAACGAAGCAAACCAGTGCGGCTCGTCCGAGTTATACGACGTTGAGTACTACGACTTTGGCAAGCGCAACAACTACAAGATGAAGCCGTCGCACCGCCTAAACCTGAGCGTTGACTTTCACAAGCAACTGAAGCACAGCGAGCGCATCTGGAACATAAGCGTGATGAACGTGTACAACAACAAGAATCAGGACATGCTCTACACCGAAATCTACAAAGACGACAGCGGCAGAAAGCTCCGCAAAATGAAACAGTTTACGCTGATGACGATAGTTCCGTCGGCATCACTCACATATAAATTCTGAAGAAAATGAAACGACATATTTACATTCTGGCTCTCGCCATAGCATCGCTCCTCGCCGTTTCGTGCGACAAGGAAATAGGCACGGTTGACTTTAACGAGCAGCCACGCCTCATCATCAACTCGCTGATGACAGCCAACGACACCGCCAACTTCGTTGAACTTCACCTAACGGGAAATACTGAGACAAAGCCCGTAAAAGGCGCACAAGTCAGGATTTTCGTCAACGGCAGTCTGTCAGAAGAAGTCACCTCGCAAAGTTCGACATATATGATAAAAAGCCAGTTCGAAAGCGGCGACAAGGTCAAGATTGAGGCTAAAGCCGACAAATACGAGGCAAGCGCAGAAGTGGTAGTACCCGACACGGTAGAGGTTCTTTCTATCGACTCTGTCGAGGTGGTGATGTACGACAAGTATCACTACGCGCAACATTTCATGCGCTATTTCATCAGAATAAAAGACCTTAGCGCGCTTTCCGAAATGAAGTATTACAGACTTTCGGTTACACAAGAAGTCACCACTGTTGGAGCCTACGGCGTGCGCGAAGGCGTAGTTGAGCAGGTAAGTTATTACAACAAAGACCTCTACCACAAATACTCATACTCATCGGACATCGCGCTAAGCGAGGGCGAGATAAAGAAAGAAAACAACTTCGAGGACGTAGACGACATCGACATGGTCGAGAACGTCTACAACTACTACGGACTATTCCGCAGTTCGTACTTCAAGAACGGCGAATACACGCTTGCCATCGACATTAAATCGCCATACTACAGAAGCGAAGGATACGCCGAGAACATCCAGTTCGAAATCCGCAGCATTCCGCGGAGCGAATATTTCTACCTGCAAGCCATCACCTCGTTCCAGAACTACGAGGAAGGCTATGCCCTCAGCCCTACCCCAATAGTGCCGTCAAACGTAAATGGCGGAACGGGCATCTTCAGCGTGTCGGCAATGGCAAAGGCTGTAGTAACAAGAGATTTGTTGAAAATAAAAAAAGGCGCCAAGATATGGTAAAGAACATTGAGAAAACTATAACCCGTATGGCGGCATCGGTTCACTCACCAAAGAACCGCTTTGCCGCAAACAATGCCTACGGCGAACTGTGCCGCCGAATTGGCATTAGGGCTATGTCTGCCAACGACGCAGACCGTAGCAGCCGAAGACTGTATATGCGCACAGCCGTAGCAGCAAGTCTGGCCCTGGTGGTAGGCATAGGCATTGCGTGCATATCAAACTACGACAAGTGGTTTGCGCCGGCTAAGGTAAGCAAGACCGAAACGACCGCTCCGGCAGAGGCAAAACGCCCAGACATCGTATTCAAGAACCAGCCAATGAAGGTCATTGCCCAGAGGCTGTCTAAGGAATACAATGTGAAAATCATAATAAAAGACAACAGTCTTGCCGAATACAAGGTTACGGCAACATTCTCGCCCGACGAGAACATAGACGATATTATATCAATCCTTTCGAGCGCAGCTCACTTTAATTACACAAAGAACAACAACGTGTTTGTTCTGAGACGTAGCAACTAAAAACTCTTTGCCCCGGCCAACTCTATACAACGGTCGGGGCTTTTTAAATTCAGAGGACAGTTGACAATTCACAATGATGAGTTGAAAGTTGAAAATTGAAAATTGAAAAATCAAATCAATTCAGAATTTATAAATGCTGAGTTTTTTCAAAGAACAATTATGATATGAAATGTTCTTTTGGTAAATACAAAATAGTGGGTAGGAAGAAGGTAGAAAGAAGGTAGCAAGAAGGTAGGAAGATGGTAGCAAGACAGAAGATAGATTCAAGGTACATTCAAGATACGTCGTAGGAACGTCCTAGGAACGTCCAAAATACGGGGAAGCAATTCAAATGGTAGCCAAAGAATTCATAATTGAAAATTCACAATTCATAATTGCTGAGAACTTATGGAGGACAATTATAATACGAATTATTCTTTTGGTAGATACAAAATGATGGCAAGGTATAGGGAAGCTATACGCAGGGTATATGTAAGCTATATGTAAACTATATGTTGGCTATATGTTAGGTATATGTTAGATATATGTTGGGTATATGTTGGATATATCCAGAGTATACTCGGGATAAGAGAATGTCTGCGCTCGACCTGTGGTCGCTTGCTACCGAAGGTAGAGTGTAGAAATTCAGCTGAACATGAATGACGCAGAAAGCATCTTACTGAAAAGAGGGAAAATCAATCACTGATTCTCCCTCTTTTAACCTATTCGATAAATATTCGTTATTTCTTTGTCCACTCCTTGCTGCCTGTGCGCTTGAAAGCATACAGTTCTACATCGAAGATAAGCGTAGAATAGCCCGGAATAGTAACCGAGCCAGATGAGTTACCGCTCTCGCCGTAGGCAAGGCTGTAAGGAATGTAAATGCGCCATACGTCGCCCGGATGCATGTATTGCAGAGCCGTTGTCCAGCCGGTAATGACACCGTTTACCAAGAACTGTGACGGAACGTCCACATTGTCATTCAACTTGCCGTAGAACGACTGGTCGAACACCTGTCCTTCGGGATAAGTCTTTGTTGGGATAAGTCTGCCCAAGTAGTGCACCTTTACCGAGTCGGTATACAGCGGAGTATCGGTTTCCTGATTGCCGCTCTCCAGCACCTTGCAGTACACATAGTCCTGAGTGTTTGCAACGGCAGTTGAGCTAAATCCGTCGGCCACCAACTTCCAGTTCTTGATTATCTTCCATTCGCCGTCGTTGGCCGATACGCTCTTTGTTGCCACAACGCGGATAGAGTCGATGTAATCCTTGTTGCGCTCAGTCCAGTTTGCATACTCGTCGTCCTCGGTACTCTCCTTGCACGACACAACGAACAATGCGCTTACGATTACAGAAAGAAACAGAAAGAATTTCTTCATATTTAATAGTTTGGCTTATAAAAGGGGGAGGCTCTCGCGAGAAAAGCCTTCCCCTTTGTTGTTGATATTCTTAGTCTACAAGCTTCTTCAAAAGGCTTGTGATGCTAACCTTGTCTTCGATGATGCCAACGAGGTCGTCAATCTTAACGCGCTCCTGAGCCATTGTGTCGCGGTTACGAAGAGTAACTGTTCCGTCAGTAAGAGTGTCGTGGTCAACAGTGATACAGTATGGAGTACCAACTGCGTCCTGACGGCGGTAGCGCTTTCCGATAGAGTCCTTCTCGTCGTACTTGCAGTTGAAGTGGAAGCGCAACTGCTTGATAATCTCCTGAGCCTTCTCTGGCAGACCGTCCTTCTTTGTAAGCGGCATTACAGCGAGCTTTGTTGGAGCAAGAGCAGCAGGCAACTTCAACACAACGCGAGTCTCGCCGTTCTCAAGAGTCTCCTCTGTGTAAGCGTGGCACATGATACTGAGGAACATACGGTCAACACCGATAGATGTCTCGATAACATACGGAGTGTAACTCTCGTTTGTCTCTGGGTCGAAGTACTCAATCTTCTTGCCAGAATACTTAGCGTGCTGGCTAAGGTCGAAGTTAGTACGAGAGTGGCAGCCCTCAACTTCCTTGAATCCGAACGGCATCTTGAACTCGATGTCGGTAGCGGCGTTGGCATAGTGAGCCAGTTTCTCGTGGTCGTGGAAGCGGTAGTTCTCGGCACCGAAGCCAAGATTCAGATGCCACTTCATACGAGTCTCCTTCCACTTTGCAAACCACTCGAGCTCAGTTCCCGGCTTTACGAAGAACTGCATCTCCATCTGCTCAAACTCACGCATACGGAATACGAACTGGCGAGCTACAATCTCGTTACGGAAAGCCTTACCAATCTGTGCAATACCGAACGGAATCTTCATACGACCAGTCTTCTGCACGTTAAGGTAGTTAACGAAGATACCCTGTGCAGTTTCTGGGCGGAGGTAGATTTTGCTTGCACCCTCGGCAGTTGAACCCATCTCGGTAGAGAACATAAGGTTGAACTGGCGAACGTCGGTCCAGTTGCGAGTACCAGAGATAGGGCATACGATTTCCTCGTCGAGGATAATCTGCTTCAGGCCATCGAGGTCGTTGGCGTTCATTGCAACGCTGTAACGCTCGTGCAGGTCGTCGCGCTTCTTCTGGTTCTCAAGCACGCGTGCGTTTGTGGCACGGAACTGAGCCTCGTCAAAGGCATCGCCAAACTTCTTCTTAGCCTTGGCTACTTCCTTCTCAATCTTCTCCTCGTATTTAGCAATCTGCTCCTCTATGAGCACGTCTGCACGGTAACGCTTCTTTGAGTCACGGTTATCAATCAAAGGGTCGTTGAAGGCATCTACATGTCCCGAAGCCTTCCATGTTGTTGGGTGCATAAAGATAGCAGCATCGATACCAACGATGTTCTCGTGCAGAAGCACCATGCTCTGCCACCAATACTGCTTGATATTGTTCTTCAACTCAACACCGTTCTGACCGTAGTCGTAAACAGCGCCTAAACCATCATAGATTTCACTTGATGGGAAAACGAAACCGTACTCCTTGCAGTGAGACACGATTTTCTTAAATACATCTTCCTGTGCCATTTATGTTTTGTTTTGTTTCTAATTGTCTTTCTTTTCGCGGCATAGCCTCGGCTGCGCTGGGGCTTCTTGCCAATTATTCTGCAAAGAAAGCGATTTTTTTTCAATTTTATTCGTATTTTTGCAAGCATTGTTTATAAAAGTGCATTTATTTTTGAAGAATTAATAAAAATATATGAGTGACGAGACAAAAGATATAACAACCGTTGAAGGTTCGCACCAACTCACGGGCATGTACCAGAACTGGTTTCTTGACTATGCCTCATACGTTATCCTTGAGAGAGCCGTGCCGCACATTGGCGACGGTCTGAAGCCTGTGCAGCGAAGAATTCTGCACTCAATGAAGCGTCTTGACGACGGCAGATACAACAAGGTTGCCAACATCGTGGGACACACCATGCAGTTTCACCCTCACGGCGACGCATCCATCGGCGATGCGCTGGTTCAGTTAGGACAGAAGGAACTGCTCATCGACTGTCAAGGAAACTGGGGAAACATCCTAACCGGCGACGATGCCGCTGCACCGCGATACATCGAGGCTCGTCTTTCAAAATTCGCACTCGAAACTGTTTTCAATCCTAAGACTACGGAGTGGAAACTCTCGTACGACGGACGAAACAAGGAGCCTATCACGCTGCCCGTAAAGTTCCCTCTGCTTCTGGCTCAGGGCGTAGAGGGCATTGCCGTGGGCTTGTCTTCAAAAATACTTCCGCACAACCTTAACGAGATTTGCGACGCTGCCATCGCCTACCTTAACGGCGAGGAATTCCATCTCTATCCCGATTTCCTTACGGGAGGCAGCATTGACGTAAGCAAGTACAACGACGGCGAGCGAGGCGGCTCGGTAAAGGTGCGCGCAAAAATCGAGAAACTCGACAACAAGACGCTGGTAATACGCGAGATTCCGTTCAGCAAGACGACCGGAACGCTCATCGAGAGCATACTGAAAGCCATCGAGAAGGGCAAGATAAAGGTACGCAAGGTTGAAGACATCACGGCGGCTCAGGCCGAGATTCTTATTCACTTGGCTCCGGGCGTATCGTCGGACAAGACGCTCGACGCGCTCTACGCATTTACCGACTGCGAGGTGAGCATATCGCCAAACTGCTGCGTTATCGAGGATCAGAAGCCTAAGTTCCTGAACGTAAGCACGGTTCTGAAGAAGAGCGTAGACAACACTCTGCATCTGCTGCAAACAGAACTCGAGATTCGCAAGAGCGAACTCATGGAAGCCCTTCTTTTCGCATCACTCGAAAAGATATTCATCGAGGAGCGCATCTACAAGGACAAGGAATTTGAGCAGGCTCCCGACATGGACTCAGCCATCGCACACGTCGGCAAGCGTCTCGAACCGTTCGTAAAGGACTTCTTCCGCGCTATCACCCGCGATGACATTCTGCGCCTGATGGAGATAAAGATGCAGCGCATCCTCAAGTTCAACAAAGACAAGGCCAACGACTACATCAAGCGTACTCAGGAGGAGATTGACGAGATTAACGACGACCTTGCACACATGGTAAACGTAACCATCAACTGGTTCGAACACATAAAGCAGAAATTCGGCGCAGAGCATCCTCGCCTCACCGAGATTCGCAGTTTCGACACCATCGAAGCTACAAAGGTGGCAGAGGCAAACCAGAAACTCTACATCAACCGCTCCGAGGGCTTCATCGGCACAGGGCTGAAGAAGGATGAGTTTGTATGCAACTGCTCAGACATCGACGATATCATCATCTTCTACAAAGACGGAAAATACAAGGTGATAAAGGTTGCCGACAAGGTATTCGTCGGCACGAACGTGCTTTATGTAAACGTGTTCAAGCGCAACGACCGCCGTACAATATACAACGTTGTATATCGCGACGGAAAGGAGGGCTACAGTTATATGAAGCGTTTCTTCGTAAACTCTATAACACGCGACAAGGAGTACGATGTTACCACCGGAAAGGAGGGCAGCAAGATTCTGTACTTTACCGCCAACATGAACGGCGAGGCCGAGGTTATCAAGGTTACGCTGCGCCCTACTCCGCGCATCAAGAAACTGATTTTCGACAAGGATTTCAAGGACATCGCCATCAAGGGCAAGCAGAGTCTCGGCAACATTCTTTCTAAGAACGAGGTTCTGCGCATCGGACTGAAGTCGCACGGTGTTTCAACGCTCGGCGGACGAAAGGTTTGGTTCGACCGCGATGTGCTGCGCCTCAACTACGACGGACGCGGCGAATATCTGGGCGAGTTCCAGAGCGAGGATTCAATTCTTGTTGTTCAGAAGAATGCCGAATTCTTCATCACAAACTTCGACATCAACAACCATTATCCCGACAATATCCTGTTCATCGAGAAATTCGATGCCGACAAGGTGTGGAGCGCGGCGGTTTACGATGCCGACCAGAAGTTTGTATACATAAAGCGTTTCAAGATGGAGGCGATAGCGCGCAAGCAGTCGTTCCTGAACGAGAATCCGAACAGTTATCTCATCCTTCTGTCATCGCAAGTTTATCCGCGCTTCCTCGTAAAGTTTGGCGGTGCAGACAGTTTCCACAACGACGAGGAGATTGATGTTGACAGTTTCATTGCCTGCAAAGGCTTCAAGGCAAAGGGCAAGCGAGTATCAACGCTGAAGGTTGATACGGTTGCCGAACTCGAGCCGCTGCGTTTCCCAGAGCCTGACGAGGCTGATGCCGATTCTGAGGCCGAGGATGGCGACGACGAGAACACGACAGCCAACATCAACGATGCGGACGCAGACAAGTCGCAAAGCGAGATTTTCGACGAACTGACGGGGCAGATGCGTCTCTTCGACAGCGATGCCAAGTCTGACAACTCAGACGAAGAGTAGCACTATCATCAACAAGCCATAAAGCAAGCAGAGGCGCACTTCCCTATCCAAAGGGTTGTACGCCTCTGCTTTTTGCTTTAAACGCCTTGTTTTGCGGCTATACGCGAATTCGGGATTAACGTACAGATTGTACTCATAACACATGCAGAAATCCCGAAGGAAACCCGAAGGCATCCCGAAGAAATCCTACAACAAACGCTTACAGACGCTGAAAGCGTCTCCGCTTAGTAACCGTAGGTCGGAACGACCTGCGGAGTAAGAACCATCAACGGTAAGCACTCTGAAGGAGTGCCCCATCTATCGCATCGGGCGACCGCTTTCAGGGTCGTTTATATTTGTATCATTTCAGTCCGCAGATCCTACGGATGCTGCGGTTACTGATAGGTGACGCTTTCAGCGTCAATCCGAATAATCATTTCATAATGCATAAAGACTACGTTTCTTATCCCGAATTAGTGTACGTTAAGAGCCAAAAAAAGGCGCAGAATATCGCTATTCCACGCCCACCAATCTTTCCCCTTTTCAACCCAGTTATTATCTTATTAACTTATTTCAATTCAACAACTTTATCCAAGAAACCAAGAGGGTCACCAGCTATTTCCTTCATCTTGAAATTCTTGTCCTTAATATATTCCATGACTTTAGGAAAACGCTCGAAACAATAGCGCAATCCTGTTTTCACACCAATTCCAAATTTATAATCTGGCTGCCAATAAGGAACAACCACTTCATCGCCCTCAACGCAATAACTACAAACATATGTCAAAACCTTGTCTATTATTACAAGATCCATTTCCTTACCTTCAATTTTTGTTTTTTCTTTATAATCACCATAAGAAAGAAAACCATAGATACCATTATTTTCATATACTAATGGCAAAAAACACTTCTGCTTATTGTGTCTAAGATTTTTCGGTCGAGTATTTGGCGTCATTACATACATAGACAAAAACTGATACTCCTTTTTTCCTTTTTCGAAGACAACTTCCTTTGCATCATTAGCATTGTACTCTGTTCCCTTTTTAGCATCTGGAGTATCTGCTATCTCTATTCTGCTCATAGTACGAATCATCGTTACAACATCTACTCTACTTGCATCCTTATAATCAACCATATATCCCGAAACAGTCTTTCCATCAGCCAATGTAAGCGTACACTTCAAACCTTTCATATTTGTTGGTCTCATCTCGTCAGCCAAATTATACAAAGTAAGTGTTTTTTGGGGTGTATCCTTTCCCTTTGCCACGGCCGAAGAAACGGCAAATGCCATGACAACAAGAATTAGAAATAATCTTTTCATCTTTGTTTGTTAATTTTATGTTGTTATTATACCTAAAAGTAAATTTTTGCTTTTTTGCGAGTGCAAAAGTATGTATTATGAAAATATTCAGAAAAACATTTTCGTTAAAAAATCTAAAATATAACAAAAATTAACAAAAAAGCCCAGACCTACACGGTCTGGGCTTCCAATGAAAAATCCTACTAAAATTTAACTAACAATATATATTCTGTACTGATTGATTAGTCAACATTTTATTTTTAATAACCCGGATTCTGGTATGCAGCCTTCTCGGCAGGAGTCATAAGCATAGCATCGAGCTGACCCTGTGGAATTGGACGAAGATAATAGTTCTTCTTGATAGTACGAGTATGCTTCATATCCTTCCAGTTGTTATCAAAGTCATTATTGTTGTTTCCACCAATTGTATAGGTTGAAGCACGCTCTTCCCACTTCTGGGTACGAACCAAATCCCACCAGCGAAGACCCTCGCCGAAGAACTCGCGGAAACGCTCGTCAAGGATATAGTCAACTGTGATAGTCTCAGGAGTAGCAGCAGTCAATTCCTCGCTGTAATCTGCAACATAAGCACAGTTACCGCCATTGTTGAATGTCCACTTACCAGCACGGGCACGCAATACATTAACCAACTCGCGAGCACTGTAACCTTCCTGGATTGTTACTGAACCAACGCCCAACTCTGTTGGAGCAACGGCAGCCTCGGCAGCGATAAGGTAAAGTTCTGCAAAACGTGCAATGTTTACAGGACGAGGACATGCACCGTTAGGAGTACCCAATGTTGTAGTATCTGTTGTCTCGCTGTAGTAACCGTTCTTCCATACATTCAGATATACGACACGGCTAATATGGTCAGGAGTGAGAATCCAATCGGCACGACCAGGAAGAGTACCAGCACCTACGTTGCTTGTGTAAGTTCTGTCGTACTGAACATGTTCATCGTTCTCGCCAAGGAATGTAAGGATTGCACTACCGTTTCTTACAGAAAGGTCATTTGCATTGAAGTATGAGTCTGTATTGTCGCCACCCTTCTTCCAGTTACCGCGGAATGTAGTTACGAATGTACCGTCCCAACGAGAGTCCTTATCCTTGTCGGTAAACATAGTCACAACCTCCTGTGGAGTAGCCATACGAGTCCAAGGACGGTCAGCCCACTGAGCAGCCTCACGCTTAACAGTCTCTAAAGGCTTCTTTACATTATTGCCTTGTTCATCCTTGCCCCAACCCCAAGAACGCACAGTTGTATAGTTCCAACGGTTCATCCAGTGTGAGAAGTTATCAGGTGCAGCACCACTACCATATCCATAGTCTACGCCACCGTTAAAGTACTGATCCTGAGCAGTATGGTCGGCATAAAGCAGAATCTCTGAATTACGGTCGTTCTGACCAAGGAATACATTGTAGAATGACTCCTGCAAAGCATAATTACCAGGGTTCTTGATTGCCTTTACAGCAGTATCATACGCCTTCTGGAAGTAAGAACTTGCCTTGCTCTTGTCGCGAGCACACTCTGGATAAGTAGGCACGTTGTTTGGATTTACATTCCACCATGCGTATGTAAGGTATGCCTTTGCAAGGAACAAACGTGCAGTAGTCTTTGTTACACCACCAGTTACACGGCTTACCTCTGGAAGGTCCTCAACAGCCTTTTCCAAATCAGGGAAGATAGCCTCCTCGTAAACCTCAGGTACAGTATTACGCACACTTGTACGGTTTGTACTTGTGTTGAACTTCAACTTACCAGCGCCCAAATCCAATGGCACACCGCCAAATGTCTGAACAAGTTCGAAATAGTCGAAACCACGGAAGAAACGAGCCTCTGCAAGCAATGCTGCATCGATGCCGGCAGCCTCACCGTTCTCGATTACACCACTTGCTGTATTGATATCGGTGAAAGATGCGCCCCAAAGAGCATCGGCACGACAGTTATCTGGCTTGATGTTAGAAACTTCTGGTGTCATATCCAGACACTTGAAGTTCTCATCGGCACTCTGCCCGTATGTGTACTCATCGGTACCAGTTTCCAAGGCATTGAAGAAATAACCCTGTCCCCAAGTGTTACGAAGGTTTGCATACAATGCAGTTATACCTCCCTTAACACCGTCTTCTGTCTTAAAATATTCTGGAGTAAATTTGCCGCGCGGAGTCTCATCCAACACATCAGAACAGCTGCTGAAACCAGTTGTCAGAGCCATCGCTACTCCAAGAGCATAAATATAGTGTTTCATATTTTGATTCTTTAATTATAGTTTAATTAGAATGTAACATTAAGTCCGAACAAGTAGTTGCGAGTAGTTGGAGTGTTGTAACCAACAACAAGCACCTTGCTGCTATATGCTGCTGAAGCCTGGTTCTCGTTACCACGAGAGTTAGTCTCAGGGTCCATGCCGCTCTCGCTATGATATGGAGAGAACAAAACGAATGGGTTTGTTACAGTTGCGTATGCTCTCAAGCTCTTCAAACCAGCCTTCTTCATCCAATCGCCCTTGAAGTTGTAGCCAAGAGTGATAGTACGGAACTTAAGATATGAACCAGAGAAGAATGCAAGAGTCTGACCATACTTAGGGTTATCACCGCTAAGGATACCGCCTGGGAATGGATAGTCGTTAGTTGGATTATCCTCTGTCCAGTAGTTAACGTCGATGTTGTTTCTACGACCAGTCAACATGTTCAAGTAACCAGAGCTACCGTACAATGTACTGATAAGCTTACCGCCATGACGGAATGAAGCAACTACCGACAAATCCCAGTTCTTATAAGAAACGCGAGTGTTGAAACCACCTTCCCAAGATGGGTCAAGCTCGATAATCTGACGGTCACTAGCATTTACCGCACGAGGGTCGCCTACGCTCTTACCTTCAGGAATCTGACCGTTATCAGCTTCCTTCTGTGTATAATATCCGCCCTTAACCTTAATCATACCAACATTACCACCTGGCTCCTGAATGTTAAGAAGTTCTTCCTCGCCCTTCTGCCAGATACCAATCTTCTCGTAGTCGTAAACAACATTGATTGGGTGACCAACGAACCAGCCGTTACTCTCATCTTCTGTTACGTTCTTCAAGTTACCGTTCTGGTCGTATGTCTTAGTAAGCTCTGTCAACTCGTTGCGGTTGCAATAGAAGTTAACGCCAGCTTCCCAGCTCCATCCTTCCTTGTTCTCGAAGATTACTCCGTTAAGAGACAACTCGAAACCCTTGTTGCGTGACTTACCGATGTTTGCCATGTAACTACCTACACCTGATGTGCTTGGAAGGCTGACAGGGAGAAGGATGTTCTCTGTATTCTGAATATAGTACTCAGCAGTACCGCTCAATCTGCCGTTATACAGAGAGAAATCAACACCGAAGTTCCATGTCTTAGAATACTCCCAACCAAGTTCTGAGTTTGGAAGCTCACTTACATAGTAACCAGTTGCATATCCAGTAGGACCGAAGTTGTATGCGCGTGTTGCCAATGTACCAAGAGTCTTGTAAGGGTCGATAGACTGGTTAGAAGTCTCACCATAACCAACACGAAGCTTCAAGTTCTCAACAACTTCAACGTCAGAAAGGAAGTTCTCCTTAGCCATGTTCCAACCCAAGCTGACTGCGGGATAAGTGTGTCCTCTATGTCCCTCAGCCAAACGTGAAGACTCATCACGACGGAGAGTTACGCTTGCCATGTACTTCTCATCATAGTTGTACATGATACGGCCCATGTATGACACAAGTCCCGACTCATAGAATCCCTGGTTTCCTGGACTAACTGTTATATTCTTTGCGTTACCGATGTTGTACCACAAGTGCTGGTCAACAGGGAACTCTGTACCGCCCATTTCCTGCTTGTCATAGTGAGTCTTTTCAGCAGAATACAAAGCAACAGCATTGAATGAGTGCTTACCGAATGTCTTGTCGTATGAAAGAATGTGCTCAACAGCCCAGTTCCAAGTTGTCTCGTTGCGGTTAGCACCTGAAGAGTTTGCTGAAGGTGAATCGCTGAATACGCCCTGTGCTGTATATGTACCATATTTATTGTGACGGTAGTTCAAACCTAAGTTGATGCGATATTTCAAGCCTTCAAGGAATGGGGCTTTTACCTCGCCATAGAATGTATTGTATGTACCAAATGCGTTGGTCTGATCCTTGTACTTATCGCCCAAGCCTTCGATACGGTCGCGAGTGTAAGTCCACTGCTTATCCATAGGCATTGCAACAACATCCTTCAAAGTACCGTCTTCGTTATACGGATTGATAAGTGGAGATGCGCTAAGAGTGTTGTAGATACCAAGGTTACCGTTGTGAGTAATACTGTAGTTTGTATTGATGCTCAAACCAGCCTTTACATACTTACCGATTTCCTGATCGAGGCTTGCATGCAAAGCATAACGGTTAAAGTTCTGTGTTGGGATTGTTGCCTCGTCGCGATAGTAAGAAGCACCAATATTATAGTTGTTAGCACTTGAACCACCAGTTACAGAGAAATCCTGGTTTGTTGTGAACGCTGTCTTGAACAGCAAATCCTGCCAGTCTGTATTTGTTGTATCGCTTTCGTCAAGGCTGTTCTGATACTTACCTGCAATCTGACGAAGTTTAGCAAACTTTGCACCGTCCATCATTGGGTACTTGGCAAAGTTTGTCTTTGCACCAACATACATATTATACTTAACAACAGGAGCCATGCCCTTCGAACCGTTGTTAGTAGTAATGAGGATTACACCGTTTGCACCACGGCTACCGTAAATAGCAGTTGCAGATGCATCCTTCAAGATATCCATAGACTTGATGTTGTTTGGATCGATATCGTTGATGCTACCAGCAAATGGAATACCGTCCAATACAATCAATGGGTCGTTACTTGCGTTAAGCGAACGGGTACCACGAATACGAATCTGCATACTTGCACCTGGCTTAGATGAAGTCTGCATCATCTGAACACCGGCAACACGTCCCTGCATAGCCTGAGTGATATCAGCACCCGGAACCTCACGCATGATATCACCTCGCACAGAAGCAACAGATCCTGTTACGGCCTCCTTACGCTGTGTACCGTAACCAACGACAACAACCTCGTCGATGATTTTGGTATCCTCATCAAGCTGTATCTTCAATCTGCCAGATGAGTTGTCGGCCTTTACTTCTTTTGTAATGTAACCGATGTAAGAAACTTCGAGGACTGCGCCCTGAGGAGCGTCAAGCTTAAAGTTACCGTCAAAATCGGTAATTGTACCGTTTTGAGTACCTTTTACTACAACGTTTGCACCGATGATTGGATCACCATTTTGGTCAACGACTGTTCCCGTTACCGACCTTACTGAAGGGGTAGCAGTTGCTGCATTCACAATATCGGCAGCAAATACAGGAGCAACTTGCCCGCCAATCAGGAATGCAATACATGCACCAGCAACAAGTGCTTGCTTTCTTGAAATTAGATTCATAATTAAAAAAGTGTTATACATGATATTTCGGGCAAATGTAGCATTTTTAGGTATTAACGCCGGTGTTTTATCGTTACATAAAGGGTGGCGATTTGTTACATAGACGTATTTGTAACATTCCAACACACTTGAAACAACAGTCTTTTTCAGTTAATCTTTACAATTAGGAAACAACCTTACAATTCGGGGAAGAATACAAGCCATCTTTCTAATGACTCGTTTTTACCACCTTATTATCAAGGTCCCTAAAATCAGATTTTCGTCTATTTGTTGCCTTGAATAAAAGATAAATATCGGGGCTTTTCACAGATTATTTTCAAAGTAACACGACCATATTTTCGCAACTAATAACAAAACATGAATTGTTGTTTTCTAGTCAGCAATATCAAATGACGAAATTCTGTATCTTTATGTCGTTTTTACAATAAGCATCTGATAGGAGTTACCACAGAACTACGTTTTTTCAGATGGTTATTTTGATTGAATTCATCTCCTTTGCTATATATTTTGGACTTTTGTAACACTTGCCAATGAAACAAAAATGGACTTTTGGCACTTTAATCGCCAGAATTTATCTGTAAGTCTACTACTCTTTTGGGAATCCATGGACTTTTTCTATACAAAAAAAGAGCCGAATGATTTAACATTCAGCTCTATTATTGGTAGTGCGCGTGATAGGACTCGAACCTACAAGCCTCGCGGCACCAGATCCTAAGTCTGGCGTGTCTACCAATTTCACCACACGCGCGATAGACGTTTTGTTTTAACGGATGCAAAGATACAACATATTTTCAATTCAGCAAATATTTTTGTCGAAATATTTCGGATCCATCCCTATTTTCATCGGTTTCATAACCTTTTAACAGTCGCTTACTTTCCGCCTAACATATTTCTTGCATACTCAATGAGCGTGTCGATACCCCTCAGAGCATCTTCGCTACGCATATCAACGTAAATGTCCGGCTCGATGCCAAATTCTATCTGCTTCTTCTCTGCATCGAACATCGGGCACGCTGAAAATCTTATGCTCCAACCCTTAGGCAATTCCGAAGAGAACGGCAGGCCCGAGCCACCGCCAGTCTTGTCGCCAACGATTGTAACATTAGGGCAATAGCGCATTTCGTTCACAAATGAGTTTGTTGCGCTGTAACATTGGCGGTTTGTAAGTACAACGGCTTTTTTCTGCCATCTTACGCCGTCGCTTGGCTCAAGATACATCGGCTTCAGTTCAGAGAAATCAGAGTGTCCCTTGCCTGTTTTGTGGCAGATGTAGCCAACAAGTTTCTTCTCGTTGCAGAATCGGTTTGCAACCTTCTGCGAGGTGGTTATATTTCCTCCGCCATTGTCGCGCACATCAACAATAACTCCGTTACAGATTGCCAAATCACTGAGTACCTGCGACAGATTGCCGTCACCTATGCCATCAGAAAAACTCTCAATAAAGATATAGCCGATATTGTCGTCGAGAATCTTGTATTTAATGCCCGAAGCAATCATATAATCGTTTCCAAGATACTTCTTTTGCACGTCCGAACTGAAGTTTGCAGGATAATTCTCATACCAACTCCAGTTTCTGCCCACATCGTGCGCCGCATAAAGGTTTACATGTCCGTCCTGAAGTTCTGACAGCATATCGCAAAGCACCTCAAACAACTGGGCATTTGTCATATTGTTGCTAATTCTCACGGCATATTTATCGTGAATCTCGTTCCAGTCAAGCCCAATCACCTCTTTTTTATAGTCGAAGAAGCAATAGTGTTCGTCCAGAACCTTCCACAATGCCTCAAAATTGCCTTTTGCCGAGTTGTCGTACTGTTCTTCCTCTACACAAGAGAAAAACAGGGCACCGACAAAAAATATGAGAATAATTTTCAACTTCATATCCTAATTTTTGTACTTTCCGCGCAGGCGGAAAAGGTGTTTAACGTAACCAATCATAAAAATATTCGAATATGAATGGAATTTCAGGTTGTTCACTTTCAGTTGGTCTGCCTCAAAGAGATAGGAAATTCTTATCAGACTACTATTTAAAGGGAAATCGGCAGAAAACTGATTTCTGAGCGACGGGCGCGACACGAATGTCGTCGGATTCACTACACCGCCATAATATCCGAGTCCAAAAATTTCGTAATATGACTGCTGATATTCGGGCGAAAAAGCCAGTCCCGCCAGCGGAACAGAAATCCGATTAGACAGACAGAGCGGATAATTCAGAATCTCCAGTTTGTATTTTATCATAGCCGAAGCCTTCAGGTCGAGATAAACCTTAGCATTTGCCGGATTGTTAGAATTTCGGTCGTTATACACACCACCAAAACCAAATTCCGCCTGCGGACCGAACATTACAGACAGATTCTTGACTCCAAAAGCGTTCTGGCTGTTTGCGTTGTAAAAATATCCAAGGGCTGCGTATGCCATTCCAGCCCACTCTTCGGCTGTCTTAGCATCGTTTTTCACATTCGAGGCAAACAAGGAATATTGATATTGCACGCCAACTTTCCCACCCATCATCTTTGTAAGTCTGAAGCGGTCATACTGAAGGCGCAGTTCCGTTCCTTTATAATTCAGTGGAGAAAGGTAAGTGTCAAGCACGTTCGACGAGCCTACGCCTGCCGAGAATGTACTCTCGACAATCTTGTTAGGCTTGAGTGCAACGCTGTCCTGCGCCATACCAGCGAAAGGCACCAGCCAGAACAGCATTAAAAGGAGACAAACATTCACATGCTCGCCCCCCCTGAAGTTCTTTCGATTGTTTATAATGTTATTTTTACTTTGCAACATTAAAGTTATAGAATGAGAACTCTGTAAAATCTACTCCATGGAAGACCTCACAGGTCGTCTTCTTCTTGTTTTTGAATACTCGCACTTCGCAGTTGTCGTCAGTTCCTTCGTCAGGACTGCTCTTAACCTTGAAATTGTGTACAGCATAACTTCTTTCATATTTCAAGCCCGAATCGCCGTCAGTTATAGAATATTCATATCTTGCAGCCTCTTCGCCATACAGACGGAAAGTAATCTTGCAGAATATGTTATTCGCATATATTATGTTGATACTCTTTGAGCCGAAACGATATGCAACGCCTCCGTCTCTGTCGGCATCGAAATAGTCACCAATTTGGTCTGTAATATCGTCTTTTGTCTGCAAACCTATACCATCGACCAGCGCCTTTGCCCTTGTGAACTCCACAAACATGTTTTCCGCCTCCGAATACTTGGCTCTCTGCTCAGGAGTAAGGGTGGCAAGATAATCGGCGTTTTTCTTGGCTAATTCTGCCTCGCGCTTTGCCTTTGCAGTCATAGCAATCTCACGTTTGGCTTCAACCCACGCATTATATTCATCTATCTTAGTCTGAAACTTGTCGCGTAATCCCATGGCCTTAGATACCTCAGCAATTGCAGCTTCATCATTTATATCCTGATTGTTCAGAATAAGTTTATTCAAATCCTCGGTACACATGTACATCAACGGCAAAAGTTCTTTTTCTGTAGAAGACATGTTATTTTGCAGATTCCTTTCAAGGTATTTCTCAGCAAGTTCAGCATTTACAATGTAATACACGTCTTCCTTGTCCTTGTCAATTTTAACCTCTTTGATAAGCGGTTCAAATTTCTTGCGAGCCATAGCGATCTCGCCGTCTCCTATTGAAGCAGCCCACATCACCGTTGGAGCCACCAATAGCATAGCTAACATATAAACAATCTTCCGCATAATAACACTTATTTTAAATATTTTGCTTTTCGCAAATATAAAAATTAAATGTAATAATTCATAAAAAATGTTAATATTTTTTCGTTTCTCTCAAATTTTTAACATTTCAAGAAGATAAAATACGGAAGTTTGTTGCCGAACAACATATTTTCTGGAGTTTGACCCGTTTTAGATAGATTCACACAAACGCAAAAAGTCCCCCTCAGGCATTGACCTGAGGAGGACTCTCTATTCTTAAAAACGGCGGCTACCTACTCTCCCACATCGTATCGCAGTACCATCGGCGTGAGTGAGCTTAACTTCTCTGTTCGGAATGGGAAGAGGTGGAACCTCACTGCTATAACCACCTGAATATCTTTTT